>JANYFU010000099.1 GCA_025359665.1 Caulobacteraceae bacterium | reverse complement strand
CCTTGGCGGCGGCCACGGCGCGGTCGAGCTGGGCCATCGAGGCGCGTGGGCAGTCGAACTCCTCGGCGCCGGTGGCCGGGTTGATGACCTTCATGGTCATGTCGCCGTCTTCGAGACGACCGTTGATCAGGAATTTGAGCGCGCTCATCGGGTATACTCCAGAGATGTTCTTGTAGCGAACCCTTAGCCTGAATTTATCCGCGACCCAAAGACGAAACGCCCCAAGCCTCGCGGCCGAGGGCGTTTACGGCGCCGGCTTTTCCCCGGGGGAGAGAGGATCGGCAAGGCGCAAGGACAAAGTGCCATCTCTTCGGGAGGCCGTATTGATTCAGGTCAAACCAAGCAAGAAGCCGCGAAATGGATTCAGCGCGCCGGCTTCAGGTGACGATCCAGGAACTCCACGGTCGCGGTGTCCGAGGTCAGCCAGGACTTGTAGCGCAGGAAGCCGTGAATCTCGTTGGGGAGCACCAGTTCCTCGAACGGCGCGCCCAGCGCCTCCAGCCGCCGCGCCAGGTCGATGGTTTCGTGAAAGGCGACGTTGCGGTCGTCGTCGCCCTGGATCAGCAGCACCGGCGAGGTCCAGCGGGTCAGGTCGGCCACGGGCGAGGATTTGAACGCCACGGCCATGGCCGCGTCGCGGTCACCCTTTTCGAAGCCGGCGGGAGGCGGTGGAATCTCGCGGCCGAGCGTGGCGGACCAGTCGTGGACGCCATGCAGATCGACGCCAGCCTTGAAGACGTCCGAGTTCCTGGCCAGGGCCATCGCGGTCAGATAGCCGCCGTAGGAGCCGCCCCAGATGCCGATCCGCTTGGGATCGACCTCCGGCAGGGTCTGCAGAAACCGGCCGCCGGCCAGCACGTCCTGGTATTCCGCGCCGCCGCGAAAGCCGGCGTGGAGGGCGTGGTTGAAGGCCCGGCCGTAGCCTATCCCCAGCCGATAGTTGACCGACAGCACCACATAGCCGTGGGTGGCCAGATATTGGTTCATCGCATAGGCGTGGGTGTAATAGTCCATGTAATGCCAGCCGAGCAGCATCTGCCGTGGCGGCCCACCGTGGACGAAGATCATCGCCGGCTTGGCTGGGGCCTTGGGGTCGGACGGAGTTTCGAACAGATCGCCATGGATCGTCAGTCCGTCGGCGGCGGTGAATGTCACCGGCTTTGGAACGGCGAGACCCCCGGACGGGAAATCCGTCGCCGGGCCGGCGACCAGATCGCGCCGCGCGCCGGATCCTCCGTCAATGATCGCCACCACGGGAGGGGCCTTGGGGCCGGCGGCGATATAGGCAACCCGGTCGGCGGCAACAGGCATCGGCGTCCAATCGATAGTCTCACCCTTGGTCAGGGCGATGGGCGACGAACTGTCCACGGGAACGCGAAACAGATGGCGGCGCTCGCCATCGTTCGAATCGGCCCCGGTATTGGCGTCATAGACCAGGAACCGCCCATCGACGCTCTTGGCGACGTGCTCGACCATGAAGGCGCCGGGCGTCAGCAGCAGGGCTTCGCCACCGGCGGCCGGGACCGAATAGAGGTGCTGCCAGTTGTCGGTCTCGGCCAGGAACACCAGCCGGTCGCCCGCCGCCCAGATCAGGTTGGCCTCGCCGGCCACGTCCGGATAGGAGCCCTCCAAGGTCCTGGATGATTTCCAGACCGTGTGAGCCGTCCCGCCATCGGCGTCGGCGACCCAGATCGACCAGGGCTGGGGATGTTCCTCCAGCATGGCATCAGGCGCGCCGCCGTCGCCGGGCTGGCGGGTGAAGGCGATCCGCCGGCTGTCGGGAGACCAGCGCGGCGAGCGGTCTATCCCGGTCGAGGGCGACAGATAGGTCAGCGGCCGGTCCGTGGAGGTGAAAACCCCGATGAAGGCGTGGTCGCCTCGGCCGGAGACGAAGGCCAGGCGCTCGCCATCCGGCGACCATGCCAGTTCATCGTCCTTGCCGCGATCGAAGAACAGCCGCTCGGCCTTGCCTGCATTGCCATTCTTTGGGCCGTCCAGCGGCGCGGTCCAGACCTGCTTGTCCTCGATGAACGCCAGCACGCCCTTGGCGGAGATGGTCGGCGCATCGCCCTCCGCGACCTTCACTGGGGCGCCGCCGGCCGTATCGGCGATCCAGATGGTCACCGTCGGCTGGTTGGTCCCGGCGGTAGGATCGGGGGCGAGGCCGCCCTCGGCCGGCCAGTTGGCGTCGTGATCGCCGCCCCGCACCCAGACGAGGCGTCTGCCGTCGGGTGAGAAGGCCAGTCCGGTCAGTTCCTGGCCGTCGTCGTCGCGGTTGGCGGTCACCTGGCGCGGGGTGAAATCCGGACCCGTAGCAACCCAGACATTGCGCACGCCGCGCACCATCTGGACCCAGGCGATAGCTCCCCCCTTAGGCGCGGCCACCAGTTCGCTCTGGAACGGATAGCCGAGCATGGCTTCCAGGCTCGGCGCCGAGGGAGCCGCGCCGGCCGCGAGCGGGGTGGCGCCGATCACTAACAGCAGGCCCCCCACCGCCAGGCCCCGTCGCAGTCGAATCGTTCGAGCGGACATCATGCAAATCCCCCAGGGTCTCGGCGAGACGCGATTCCAAGCACGCCGCCGCCGATCTGAACAGCCCACGAATCCCGGACCTTGCGCCATTGCCGCAGGGAGATGGTTGGTGTCTAAGGCGGCTCGGGTCCGGCGAGGCGGCGCGGGGCCGCGCCCCTCGGGGATGAGTCGGACCCGGGTCTGTCCATCGACTTCACGTCGCCATTCGAGACGCGTCCATGCGTAACTTGTCCTTATTCGTTTCGCCCGCGCTGTGTGGTCTGCTGCTGCTCGGCGGTGCGCTTGCGGGATGCGCCGCCAAGCAGGCCCCTCCCCCGGCGCCGGCGCCCACGGTGACCGTCGCCACGCCGTTACGGATGAATGTGATCGACTGGGACGACTATGTCGGCCAGTTCGCGGCTATCGATTCGGTCGATGTCCGCCCCCGGGTTTCCGGCTATCTGGTCAGCGTCGGATTCAAGGACGGCGACTACGTCAAGCAGGGCCAGCGCCTGTTCACCATCGACGCACGGCCCTATCAGGCCGTCCTCGACCAGGCCAAGGGCCAGGAAGCCCGGGCCCGGGCGACGATGGAAAACGCCAAGGCGCAGGCGGCGCGGGGCCAGACCCTGCTGGCGGCCAAGGCGATCAGCCAGCAGACCTATGACACCCTGGTCGCCGCCCAAGGGCAGGCCGCCGCCGACGTGATCAGCGCCCAGGCCACCGCCCGGGCGGCCGCTCTCAACGTCGCCTTCACCCAGGTCCTGGCCCCGATCAGCGGTCGGGTGTCCGACCGCCGGGTCGCTCCCGGCAATCTGGTCACCGCCGACACCACCGTGCTAACCAATATCGTCAATCTCGATCCGATCCGCTTCACCTTCACCGGGTCGGAGGCGCTCTATCTGAAATACCAGCGCGAGAACGAGGCCGGCACGCGGGCGTCGTCCCGTCGCCGCGCCAATCCGGTGGAGATCCGGCTGCAGGACGAACCGACCTATCGCTGGAAAGGTCACATGGACTTCGTCGACAACGCCCTGGACACCGGCTCGGGCACGATCCGCGGCCGGGCGGTGGTGCCCAATCCCGATCATTTCCTGACCCCAGGCATGTTCGGCCACATGCGGCTGCTGGGATCGGGTTCCTATGCGGCGCTGCTTATACCCGACCGGGCCGTGGTCACCGACCAGGAGCGCCAGGTGATCTACATCGTCGGCGCGGATGGCGTGGCGCGCGTAACGGCGGTGGACCTGGGGCCCCTGACCGATGGCCTGCGGGTCGTGCGCAGCGGCCTCGCGCCCGGCGACCACGTGATCATCGACGGCGTGCAGCGCGCCCAGGGGGGTCACAAGGTCAAGTCTGTCCCTGGCCGGATCATAGCAACACCGGCAACAGCGCGGCCGCTCGACCCCGGTCCGCCGGCCTCCACGGCGACCTCCGCCGACGCGGCGCGGTAGGGAAGGGACGGGCGCGGATCATGCCGTTTTCCCACTTCTTCATCGAGCGGCCGGTGTTCGCGAGCGTCATCGCGATCCTGATCACCCTGGTCGGGGCGATCGCTTTTCCGAACCTGCCGGTGTCGCAGTATCCGGACATCACCCCGCCGACGATCAGCATCCAGGCCAACTATCCGGGCGCCTCGGCCGAGACCCTGGCCGACAGCGTCGCCGCGCCGATCGAGGAGCAGATCAACGGGGTGGAGAACATGCTCTACCTCTCCTCCCAGGCCACGGGCGACGGCCATCTGAACATCACCGTGACCTTCAAGCTTGGCACCGATCCCAACCAGGCCCAGGTGCTGGTGGAGAACCGGGTGTCGGCGGCCACGCCGCGTCTCCCCGCCGAGGTCAACGCCGCCGGCGTAACCGTGCGCAAGGCCTCGACCGACTTCCTGATGGCGGTCCACACCTTCTCGCCCGACGGCTCGCTCGATCAGAAGTACATCGCCAACTACGTCGGCCTGCACGTCCGCGACGCCCTGCTTCGCGTGCCGGGTGTCGGCGACGTGGGCAGCCGCGCTGCCCGAGACTACGCGATGCGGATCTGGATCGACCCCGACCGCGCGGCGGCCCGCAACCTGACCGTCGAGGACATCGTCGCGGCGCTGAAGGGCCAGAACGTCCAGGTCGCGGCCGGGACCATCGGCCAGCCCCCGGACGCGTCGGTGACCAGCGCCTACCAGCTGAACGTCCAGGCGCTGGGGCGCCTGTCGACCACCGCGCAGTTCGCCGACGTCATCGTCAAGACCGACCCGGCGGGCCGGGTGACCCGGATCGGCGATGTCGCCAGGGTGGAGCTGGGCGCCCAGGACTACAGCACCAACGCCTATATGAACGAGAAGAACGCGGTGGCGATGGGGGTCCTGCAACAGCCCGGGTCCAACGCCCTGCAGACGGTCGACGCGGTCAAGGCGACCATGGAGACGCTCAAGCAGAGCTTCCCGCCCGGTCTCGACTACCGGGTAATCTTCAACCCGACCCAATATGTCCGCGACTCGATCAACGAGGTCGAGAAGACCCTGTTCATCGCCGTCGGGTTGGTGGTGCTGGTGGTGCTGTTCTTCCTGCAATCCTGGCGCGCGGCGCTGATCCCGATCATGGCCATACCGGTCTCGCTGATCGGCACCTTCGCCGTGCTGGGCGCGTTCGGCTATTCGCTCAACAGCCTGTCGCTGTTTGGCCTTGTGCTGGCCATCGGCATCGTGGTCGACGACGCCATCGTCGTGGTCGAGAATATCGATCGCCACCTGCGCGAGGGCATGTCGCCGCGCGAGGCCGCGCACAAGACCATGGACGAGGTGGGCGGGGCCTTGGTGGCCATCGCCCTGGTGCTGATGGCGGTGTTCATCCCAACCGCCTTTATCCCCGGCATTTCCGGGCAGTTCTATCGCCAGTTCGCCCTGACCATCGCCTCCTCGACCGTGATCTCGCTTGTGCTGTCACTGACCCTGTCGCCGGCCATGGCGGCGCTGTTGATGCGCCCTCACAAGGCGGCGGCGGCGGCCGGCGGCGGCGGCCGGCCCTCCCCGTTTCGTCGGTTCGCCAATGGGTTCAACACGGCGTTCGATCGCCTGGCGGGCGGCTACGCGGGGCTGATCCGCCGGGTGTTGCGGATGACGGTCCTGATGCTGGTGGTCTATGCCGGGCTCGTCACCCTGGCGGGCTGGGACTTCGCGGTGACCCCCAAGGGTTTCATCCCCGCCCAGGACCAGGGCAACCTGCTGGTGGCGATCACCCTGCCGCCCGGATCCTCGCTGGGCCGTACCGACGAGGTGGTGCGAGACGTCGCTCACCGCCTGCGCGAGGCCCCGACGGTGGAGGCCGCCTCGATCTATGCCGGGGTCGACGCCACCAGCGGCACCACCGCCTCCAACAGCGGCCAGATCTATATCATCCTCAAATCGTTCGAGGCCCGCGCCGCCATGGGCTTGAGCCCCAAACAGGTGATGGCCGATCTGCAGAAGCGGGTGGCGCCGGTCAACGGGGCCGACGTCAAGATCATCGTACCCCCGCCGGTTCGCGGGATCGGCACAACCGGCGGCTTCAAGATGGTGATCCAGGACCAGGGCGGCCATGGCCCCAAGGCCCTGGAGGCGGCGACCCGGGACCTGGCCGCCGCGGCCGCTCGCGAGCCGGCCATCGGTTCGGCTTTCGTGACCTTCAACACCAGGACGCCCAGGCTGTTCGTCGACATCGACCGCGCCAAGGCGCAGATCCTGGGCGTGTCGCCGACCAGCGTGTTCGACACCTTGCAAACCTATCTGGGCTCGACCTTCGTCAATAACTTCAACCTGTTCGGTCACACCTTCCAGGTGCTGGCCCAGGCCGACACCACCTTCCGCGACGATGAGAGCCGTCTGACCGAGCTGAAGACCCGGTCGAACACCGGCGCCATGGTGCCCCTGGGCAGCCTCGTCACCCTGAGGCACATCACCGGTCCCTATCGGGTGCTGCGCTATAACCTGTTCCCCTCGGCCGAGATCAACGGCGACGCCGCGCCCGGCCATTCGAGTGGCGAGGCGCTCGACACCATGGAGCGGCTGGCCAAGGCCACCCTGCCCCCGGGCTACGGCTACGAATGGAGCGAACTGGCCTATCAGGAGCGCCTCGCCGGCAATACCGGCCTGCTGGTGTTCGGCGCGGCGGTAGTGTTCGTGTTCCTGCTGCTGGCGGCCTTGTACGAGAGCGTCAGCCTGCCGTTCGCGGTGATCCTGATCGTGCCGATGTGCTTGCTGGCGGCGATGGTCGGGGTGAACCTGCGCGGGCTGGACAACAATATTCTGACCCAGGTCGGCCTGGTCGTGCTGATCGGCCTGGCCTCCAAGAACGCCATCCTGATCGTCGAATTCGCCCGCCAGGGCGAAAGCGAGCAGGGGCTGAGCCGGCCCGACGCGGCCATGGAGGCCGGGCGAACTCGGTTGCGGCCAATCCTGATGACCTCGTTCGCATTCATTCTGGGCGTCGCCCCCTTGGCCTTCGCCTCGGGCGCCGGCGCGGAAATGCGCCAGGCCCTGGGCGTGGCGGTGTTCTTCGGCATGATCGGGGTGACGGCGTTCGGCCTGCTGTTCACGCCGGTGTTCTTCATCGTGTTCCGCGGTCTTTCCGACCGGCTGCCCAAGCCCAAGCTGCGGGCGTTGCTGAAACGCTCCGAACCCAAGGTGGAACCTGGGGAATGACCTCAGCGAGACTCAAAGCGGCGGGGTGTGGCCTGCTGGCGCTGGCCTTTTTCACGGGCGGGTGCGCGGTCGGGCCGCGCTATGTGGCGCCTAAGACGCCGGCCAGCGCCCAGGGCGAGTTTCTCTCGGCAAGGTCGGTGGCGGATTTCAAGAACGAGCCCCTGCCCGATCACTGGTGGCGCCTATACCAGGACCCCGTGCTCGACCGCCTGGTCGCCCAGGCCCTGAACGAGAACCGCGACCTGAAGGTGGCCGCCGCCAATCTGGCCTACGCCGAGGGCGTGTTGGGCGAGGCCCGGTCCGGACGGTTTCCCGGCACGACGGTGTCGGGCGCGGCGCCGGCCTATAGCCGATCGCCCAGCCAGGTGGCGATCGGCGCCCCGGCCCTGCCCACCTATAGCGGGGCGTTCAGCGCCTCCTACCAACTGGACCTGTTTGGCCGGGTCCGCCGAACGATCCAGGCGGCCCGGGCCAATCTGGACGCCACACGGACCGCAGAGGACGTGGTGCGCGTCACGGTGGCCGGGGCGACAGCCAACGCCTATGCTCAAGCCTGCGGCTACGCCGCCCAGGTCGTGGTGGCGCGCCGTTCGGTGGACCTGCTGCAAAACGCCTATGACCTGACCCGGGTCGAGCGCGACGCCGGAGCGCTGTCCGACTTCGATCTCGACCGCCAATCGGCGCTGCTCAACCAGGCCAAGGCGGCGGTCGGGCCGCTGGAGGGGCAGCGGCGCGCGGCGCTGTTTTCCCTGGCCGCCTTGATCGGCAAACCTCCGGCGGAGATCCCCGCGGAAGCGACGGCCTGCGCGGCGCCCCCGACCCTTACAAGGCCTCTGCCGGTCGGCGACGGCGTGGCCCTGCTTCGTCGGCGTCCCGATATCCGCCAGGCCGAGCGTCTGCTGGCCGCGGCCACGGCCCGGATCGGGGTGGCCACGGCCGACCTCTATCCAACCATCAGCCTGGGCGGCACGATCGCCGACTCGCTGGTCTCCTCGGCCAGCCTCGGCAATTACAACAGCGCCACCTATTCGGTGGGGCCGGCGCTGAGCTGGAGCTTTCCCAACATCCTGGTGGCCCGCGCCCACATCCGCGAGGCCAACGCCCAGGCCTCGGCGGCGCTGGCCAGTTTCGACTCGACGGTGCTGGGCGCTCTGCGCGACACCGAGACGGCGCTGTCGGCCTATGGCGCCGAACTGAGCCGCCATCGCTCGCTGATCGACGCCCAGAGAGACGCGGGCGACGCCTATCGGCTGGCCGATATCCAGTTCAAGGCCGGATCGGCCAGCTTCCTCGATCTGCTGACCACCGAGTCGGCCAAGATCACCGCCGACCAGGCCGTGGCGCTCTCCGACCAGACTCTGGCCTCGGACCAGATCACGGTGTTCCAGCAACTGGGCGGCGGCTGGGAAAACGCGCCGTCGGTGACGCCGATGAAACTGCCAAAGGGTTAGGAGATTTGGCGGTTGGGCAGGGTCGGCAGGCTGGAGCCCCCGTCCCGGCCTTCGACCGGACTTCCCCCACGCCAACGGGAAGAGAGATGCCCATCTCCTCCCCCTCTGGGAGAGGGGGACTACCGAAGGTGGTGGAGGGGGCGCCCGCCGGGTCAACCCAGCGAGCTGATCTTACTGGCACAATAGCTTCACTACTGAATGCGATGCTTGGCCAGGGCCTGGTAGAACGGCTCGGCGGCCTCGGCGATGCGGGCCAGGTCGGGCGGCAGATCCTCGCGGCGGACGGACGGCGGTGGCGGCGCGAAGCTGGTGGAGCGTTCGACCGCGTCGTACCAGGCCGGCGCCCAGACGCCGTC
>JANYFU010000599.1 GCA_025359665.1 Caulobacteraceae bacterium | reverse complement strand
CGATCTCGCGCGCCGCCTTCGAGGGCGCGCCGGGTACGCCTGCCACGGCGGCCCCGTCGACCAGCTTCGCCCAGGATTTCGCCTACCAAGCGATGGAGAATCTGTCCTTCGACAGCATGGACGCGACCCTCGACAGCCAGGCTCACGATCGCCTGGGAATCCTGTTTCATATCAAGGGCCGGCATGACCCGCCGACGCGGACGCGGGCGGTGTTCGGTCTGCTGGACGTCCTCCAGGGCAAGGCCCTGGCCAAGCCTGTGCCACTGCCTTGGGGCACGAAGATTGATCTGACCCTCGACACGTCGTTGAACTTCGGCGAACTTGTCGGCGCGTTGCAAGGCGCGTGGAGCGACGCCGTGGCGCCGATTCGAGACGCTCTTCCCGCGAGCATGGCTCAAGGGAAGAAGGCGTCGGCGACAACCGAAGGGCGAACGGAGCATCCATGACCCGAGCTAAGATAGTCTTCGCCGGCGGCGCCCTCGCCATACTGCTCGGTGCGGGAGCCTGCACGCCGACCATCAATGTGAAGGTCGAACCGATCAGCATCTACGCCAAGCTGGACGCCGACATCCGGATCAAGCTGGACAAGGAAGTCCAGAGTGCGATCCAACAAAACCCCAACCTTTTCAATTGAATTTGAGGCCCGTCCGATGATGCGCCGTCTTCTCCTCGCTTTCTCGCTCGGCGCCGCCCTGGCCGCCGGCGCCGTCCATGCCCAGTCCTCGGCCGCCAAGGACGCCGTCGTCGCCGCCAAGTCCGCCGGCCAGGTCGGAGAACAGGGCGACGGCTTCCTTGGGCTGGTCTCCGGTTCGGCTCCCCCCGGTGTTCAAGCCGCCGTCGCCGAGATCAACGCGGGTCGCGCCGGCGCCTACCGCGATATCGCGGCGAAGACCGGTGTCACCGAACAGGCGGCCGGCGAGGCCACGGCGCGCCAGCTGATCGCCCGGATCCCGCCTGGCGGCTTCTACAAGCCGCTCGGTGGTAGCTGGAGCCGCAAATAGCCGCGGTGGCGCTCAGGCGGTGACTGTCCGAGGCCTGACCGTCGGGACGTCGATCCGCTGGTCTGGAAAGATGCGCAGGAAGTTCTGCGCATAGAATTTGTCGCGGATCGCCTCGCTACGCCCGCCCAGCGAGGTTTCGAACCGGCCGATCGGATTGCGGCCGCCTTCGATGTGCGGATAGTCGCTGGAGAACAGGTAGAGGTCGGGGTTGGACTGGTCGATCAGGTCGCCCACCGCCTCGAAGACGAACGGCGTGAAAGCCAGCTGCTCGGTGATCTGTTGCGACGGCGTGCGTCGCAGAGCCTGCAGATTGGTGTCGTTGCGGCTCCAATGCTTGACCACCCAATCCAGTCGGCGCAGCAACTCGGGAACCCAGCCCGCGCCCAGTTCGACGCTGGCGCCGCGCAACGTGGGGTGTCGCTCCAGAACCCCGTCAAGCACCATCATGGTCAGGAAGGCTTCCGGGCCTTCATGCAGCAGCGCAATATCCTTGGTCCGCAGGTTCTCACCACCACCCAGCCAGTCCTTCGTCGGCGGCCGGCCGTTGTTCATCCAGGCCTTGGCCAGCTGCAGAGGCGCACCGCCGACGTGCAGCAGGAACGGCGTGCCGCTCTCCGCCAGCCGCGCCCAGAACGGGTCCAGGTCCACGTGGCCGGGCGAGCGGTCGCCGCAAGGCCTGTGGGGTATCCAGACAGCCGACAGGCCGCTCTCGAGCACGAAGTCGAGTTCGTGCATAGCGAGATCCGGATCGTCGAGGGGAACGACCGCCACGCCCAGCAGCCGGTCGTCCGCGCCGCAGAAGTCGGCCATATGGCGGTTGTGCGCCCGGGCCGCGCCATAGCGCAGGCGCGGCTCGAGTTTCGAGCTCGGCGAAAACGGCATCGCCACGCTGTGGGTGGCGAACACCAGCTGTTTGCGAAACCCCAGTAAATCCACGGCCTTCGATCGGTCAGCTGAAGCGAAGGCGCCGAGGGCCTGGATCTCCTTGGACGATTCGATCAGCCGGTCGCCGAGCGCGATCTGGGCCGCGACATGCTCGGGGCTGTGCCGGCCGCCCTGGTCCATGATCACCGCCACCTCCTCGTCGGTGACGATGGAGGCCGAATAGCTGACATTGGGAATCTCGTCGCGAAGCGCCGGGTCGGCGTAGCGTTTCAGGAAATCGGGAAGTTCCATGATGTGGCTGTCGGCGTCATAGAAGGCGCGGGTGGCGGGCGCGTAGGTCATCCGGTTTCCTCATTTTTCGGGACTATGGACCGCGACCGGGCCGCGGTCACCTCCCAACGCGCCGGACGCCTATTCCCGCAGCAGCGACAGCGACAATCCCGGCGCCGGACGCGCATTGAGGATTTCCCGCCTGAACCGGAACAGCTCGGCGGGACGGCCGCCGGTCTCTTCGTCCATTCGTCCAAGACCCTCGACGAGAGAAGTCCGTTCCACCACCCGGCGAAAGTTCTGCTTGTGCAGGGCCACGCCTGACACCGCCTCCACCGTGCGCTGCAGCGCCGACAGGGTGAAGGCCTCGCCCATCAGTTCGAAGATCACCGGCCGGTATTTCAGCTTGCCCCGCAGCCGGCCAAGGCCGGTGGCCAGGATGCGCCGGTGGTCGGAGATCATCGGCTCGCCAAGGGCTGGGGTGAAGGCGCGGGGTTCGGCCGGGGCTCCGCCCAGGGCGCGGTGGCGGTCGCGGGCGGCTTCGGGCGCCAGGCCCGCTTCATAGAGCAGCTCATAGCGCTCCAGCACCCGTTCCTCGTTCCACGGCGCGCCGTCCAGGGCGAACAGCAGGCGGACCCGGTCGCGCCGCGAGTTCGAGCGTTCCGCCCAGCCCTCCAGGGCCGGGCGGATCTGGGTGTCGATCAGCTCCGGCCGGCCGGCTCGCCAGTCCTCCCAGGGAAAGAATCGCGACCAGGGCGACCAGTTGGTGTCCGGCGCGTGGGTGTCGAGGGCCGTCGGAGCCAGGGCCAGGTAGCCTACCGAGATCACTCGCGCCGCGCCGGCGCCGACGTCGGCCAGAGGGGCGTCGCGGCCCTTGTCGCCGAAGGTGTAGAGCTGTTCGACATAACCCAGTTCGAAGCGGGTCTGGCGGGTCACATAGTCCCTCAAGGCCAGGTCGAAGGTGCGCTGGCCCTGCGGATCGAAGGGGCCGAACGGCAGACCCTCCAGGGTCGAGGTCTGGTCGGTTCGCGTGTCGCGGGGCCGCACCGTCAGCACGCAGGCCTCGCCATCGCGCAGGGCCACGATGACCGCCGACAGGCCGATGACGATGGGAACGCTCATCGGGCCGCTCTCATTCGGAGTCGAAGGCGGCGGCGCCTCCACCATAGCCAGCCGCGTCGGTCAGGATCTGGCAGCGCTGGAGATAGCGATCCTGGGCCGCGCGCGCGCTCAACGGTTCGATCGCCAGGGCGTAGCCGGGGGGTGGGCGGCCAAACAACTTCAGGGCCTCGGCATGGCCGAAGCCAGCCAGTTGGGTGGCCTCGAAATAGGCGCACGCCCGATCGGCCTGTTTGATCAGGCCCTTGATTGGCGCCGGAGTCCGCGCCGGCAGGCCGAAACGGATATGGATGGCGCTTTCCAGCCGGTCCTCGAAGCTGCGGTAGTCCAGGCCCAGGGCCGCCTTGAACGGCGAGATCATATCGCCGATTACATACTCCGGGGCGTCGTGCAGCAGGGCCGCCAGCCGCCAGCGCGCCTCAACGCCAGGCTGGATATGGGCCAGAATCTCCTCGACCACGACCGAGTGCTGCGCCACCGAAAAGGGGTGATCGCCCGTGGTCTGGCCATTCCAGCGCGCGACCCGCGCCAGGCCGTGGGCGATGTCTTCGATCTCGATATCCATCGGCGACGGGTCGAGCAGGTCGAGCCGCCGGCCCGACAGCATCCGCTGCCAGGCGCGGGGCGTCGCCGCCTCTCGACCTTCCGCCATTCTGGCCACGCCAAACCTTTTCGCACGCGAATTTCCGTTTGGGGAATCCTATAGGCTTGCCCCGCCCGCGCCTATCCGTTCCGGAGCCTTGTCGGACGTTCAGTCGGCCAGATCGTGGAAAACCGCCTCGGCCGCCGCGCGAATCTGGTTTTCCGATCCCGCATAGAGAACCGACCGCGAGGCGGACACCGCCAGGCCGAGTCCGTCGGCGCGCCGACCCACCCGCAGCGCGTCGCGAGCCGAGCCGCCCTGTTCGCCGATGCCAGGGACCAGGAAGGGCAGGGTGGGCGCCGCCGTCCGCACCCGCGCGAGGTCCTCGGTATAGGTTCCCCCGACCACCAGCATGACGTTACCGAGCTTGTTCCAGACCTGTTCGGCCCGCCTGGCGACCATCAGATAGATCGGATCGCCGTCCGGGCCGACGCTCTGGACCAGGGCCGAGCCGGGGTTGCTGGTCCGGCACAGTATGACGCCAGCGCGGTCCGGCCGATCCAGGAACGGCAGCACGCCTTCGTCGCCGAGGTAGGGGTTCACCGTCACCGCGTCGGCGTCATAGCGATCGAACGCCTCGCGGGCGTACATCTCGGCCGTGGAGCCGATGTCGCCGCGCTTGGCGTCCAGGATCACCACCACCTTTGGCCAGCGATCATGGATGTAGGCGATGGTTTCGGCCAGATCTTCTTCGGCGCCGACGGCGGCGTGGTGGGCATGCTGGGGTTTGAAGGCGCAGACCAGATCGCCGACGATATCGATCACATGCTTATTGAAGGCCAGCACCGGCCGTGGCTCTTTGGCGATGGCCGCCGGCATGCGTTCGATTATCGGATCGAGCCCCACGCAAAGCTGGGCGCCCGAGGAATCCCAGGCCGCTTGGAGTTTTTCTGAAAAATTCAAACGCCAGCTCCGGTCGATTCGTGTCGCTCGCGCGTTGGAAACCTATCGGGCCGGCTCCGTAAAGGCCCGTGGTTGACATTGTAGTTCGCCGGGGACCGAATGACACCCTCAAACACGTCGGGAGGATGACGATCATGGACTGGGCAAGGATCATGGCGCCGCTGTCGGGCGGTGAGAGCGACAAGCGGGTGCTGGCGGCCTCAGCCGAGTTGGCGGCGGCTTTCGACGCCGAACTGGCCTGCGTCCACGCCCCGGCCGACGTAGCCGACCTGATCCCGTGGATGGGCGATGGTTTCATGGGCGGCGTGCAGGCCACGGCTGTTCAGAGCCTGCGCGAGGCGGCGGCGGCTGGTGAAAAGTCAGCCCGCGCCGCGGCCGACGCTTGCGGCTATGCGAAAAAGACCTTCGTCGCCCTGTCGTCGCCAGTCTGGGCGGCCCTGGCCATGGAGAGCCGGCTGTCGGATCTGGTGGTGTTCGACGCCGCCACCGCGCGGGGCAAGGGGCCTCTATCCGAGGCGTTCCAGCAGATCATGGCCGACGAGCAGCGCCCGACCCTGGTGGCTCACGAGGGGCTCAAGATCGGTGGCGCCGTCGCCCTGGCCTGGGATGGTGGCAAGGAAGCCAGCCGGGCGATGCGCACGGCGATTCCGATCCTGAGAAAGGCTTCGCGGGTGGTCATCCTGTCGGCGCCGAAGGCCTCGCCCAGACGTTTCGATCCGGGCCTTTTGAAGGGCTTCCTCGAGGCTCGAGGAGTCAACGCGGTGGTTGAAACCCTTTGCGACCCTGGCGATCCCGCGCCGGCGCTGGTCAAGGCCGCCAAGGCGGTCTCGGCCGACATCCTGGTAGCCGGCGCCTTCGGTCACCCCCGGCTACAGGAATATGTATTTGGCGGCGCCACGCGAACCTTTTTGAATTCCGAGGGTTTGTCGTTGTTCCTGTCGCACTGACGGGGTCGGAATTGGAGCTTCCATGTCACTTTCGCGTATCGTCATGCGTCTGGCGCGCAATCCGGGTACCGAGTTCGCCGGCGGCGACGATCATCGCGGTTACACCCTCACCGCCCCCCTGACCGCGACCGGACACCTGGACACCGAGGCTTGGCAGGCCGTGAAGGCTCAGTGCGCGGTGCGCCGGTTCGCCTCTGACGAAGACCCCGCCGACGGTCATCTGGCTCGCCGCGGCCAGAACTGGTTCTTCGACTATGACGCCGCCGCCACCGACGACAACGAACCCGTCTACCGCCTGGGTGACCACAGTTTTGGCTTGGGGGACTATGTGACCATCACCGATCACAACGGCCGGCCGCTGACCTACAAGGTGACCGAGGTGGCGACGGTCTGAGCGTCCTGAACAAAATCTCTGAAGCTGTCGCCGTGACCTCAGGCGGCGCATTTTCGACGGGTCGCCACCCCATAGCGCGGCCTCTATCGTAAGCTTCGCGCGGCAGTTCCCGCCCCATTATCAGTCTACAACTCACACGAAGTCGAAAACTGTCCAAACCTCGGAGGTCACCCCGGACCGGATCCACTGGTCTTGGAGGCCGACCCTGACCGGATCGGC
>JANYFU010000581.1 GCA_025359665.1 Caulobacteraceae bacterium | reverse complement strand
TGTCGCTAGCTGGTAAAGATGTCCGGTTTTTGTAGCTCGTGATCTGTCCGCTTCGTTCTTTCTGTGTTCCTGGGCATGCCCAGGAAAAAATCGTTCGCGTGGAAGCGTGTCATGCGGCGATTTTGGTGGTTTCGATGATGGCGCCATCGGCGTCGAAGTCGGCGAGCCTGTGTGGACCCAGGAACACGGCCAAGTGGCCATGCGGGTATTCGTGAACCCGAACCTTGGCCTTCACGAAGTGGGGCCGAAGCGGGCTGGCGGGCAGCTGGAGGCTCAGATTGCGCCATTTGACGGTATTGTCGTTGCCGACGGTCCGGTCCTCCTGAACGCATAGAATTTCTCGCCACTGGCCAGCGCGGTCGGGAACGAAGCCCGAGCCTTCCTGCTCGGCCGGGGCGGCGAACTGGGCGTTGTGCTGGGCGATGTAGGTCTCGGCCAGCCACCGATTGGCGCCCTCGACGGTGGTAACGCCCGCCAAGGCCATGTCCTTGGGCAACCGTCCCTGAAGGGTCCCGAAGACCCGCTCCGAGCGGCCCCGGGCCTGAGGCGAATAGGCGGCGATATGGTCGATGCCCAGCTGCTTCAAGGCCCGGCCCACCTGGGTCAGCTGGGTCTTGGAAACCTTCCCGCCAGCCTCGGGGGTGTGGAAATAGTGGCTCCCCCGATCGGTGTAGAACGAACAGAACAGCCCGTGAGCCGCGACCACCTCCGCCAGGCCCTGGAACGTCGAAGCCGTTCCCTCCTCGTCCACCAGGAAGGCGGAATAGATCTCGCTGGTGGCGTCATCCATGGTCACCACCAGATCGTGCACGGCGCCACCCGGTAGCCAGGCGTGGGTCGAGGCGTCCTGGTGCAGCAGCATTCCCACCATCGGCCGCCGAGGCCGCTTCTTGCGATGCGCCGAGCGCTTGGTGGCCGGCCGCACCAGGCCCGCGGCGTGCAGGCGGACCTTCGTCACCGTGTAGCCGAGCTTGTAGTCGTGCCGCTTCACCATCTGCTCGTGGAAATGCTTCACGTTGAAGTCGCTGTAAGTCGTCCGATAAAGATCGAGCATCCGCGCAATCTCGCTGGCCTCCGCCCGCCGCGGCGACGGCGCCAGACGCCGATCGCACAGCCCCGCAACACCCTCCTCGGCCACCCGATCCCGCCACCGCCGGAACGTCCGATCGCTGATCCCAAGCATCTCAGCCGCAGCCTCCTGCCCCAGATCGCCTCGCTCATGGCGGCCAAGCAAATCCTCAAATCGCATCCGGCGTATACCCTCGTTGATCCGTGCCCGGTCCATCCGCGTCTCCCGTTCACAGGACGCATAAGACCGGTCACTTCACGAGCTACGAACTCCGGACACATCACGAGCTAACCACAAAGGAACCCTGAAAGGTTGCCCGACCGGCCCGCGGCCCTGTAGTTTGCTCTCTCGCCGCCGCGGCGCCTGGAAGGACCGAGATGACAGTCAAGCCACGCGTGGCGATCATCATGGGCAGCCGCTCGGATTGGCCGACCCTGAAGGGAGCCGCCGAAAGCCTCGAGGCGCTCGGCGTGACGTTCGAAGCCAAAGTGATTTCGGCCCACCGCACGCCCCAACGGCTCTATGCCTTCGCGACATCGGCCAAGGCCGAAGGCTTCAAGGTGATCATCGCGGGCGCGGGCGGCGCCGCGCACCTGCCCGGCATGACCGCGTCGATGACCGACCTGCCGGTTTTGGGCGTTCCGGTGCAGTCCAAGGCCCTCAACGGCCTCGATTCCCTGCTTTCCATCGTCCAGATGCCGGCCGGCGTGCCGGTCGCGACCCTGGCGATCGGCGAGGCCGGCGCGCGAAACGCCGGTCTGTTGGCCGCTCAAATCCTGGCCCTGTCGGACGACGCCCTGGCAGAACGGCTGGCCGAGTTTCGCCTGCGCCAGACGCAATCGGTCGCCGAGACCGTCGAGGACGCTTAAGACCACGCGATGACCCCCTTTCCCCTGCCCCCGGGCTCGACCATCGGCATATTGGGCGGCGGACAGCTGGGGCGAATGCTGGCCCTGGCCGCCGCTCGGCTGGGCTTCGATGTCGCCATCCTCACCCCCGAAGCTGATTCCCCGGCCGGCCGGGTGGCGGCCCATGTGATCGTGGCCGAATATGAAGAGCCCGGCGCGCTCAAGACCCTGGCCGACCTGTGCCAGGTCATCACCTTCGAGTTCGAGAACGTGCCGGCCGGCGCGGTTCTTGAGCTCCAACGCCTGGGCGCCGAGGTGGCCCCCAACCCTCGCGCCCTGGCCGTAGCCCAGGATCGGCTTGAGGAAAAAACCTTTCTCAATCAGGCAGGCATCCCCACCGTCGGCTTTGTCCCGATCGACAGCGAAGCGGAGCTTCGCGCGGCCTTCCGGCGCTTTGGGCCGCCGCTGCTGCTGAAGACGCGGCGGGGTGGTTACGACGGCAAGGGCCAGATCTGGGTGGAAAAGGCCGATGATTCCGCCGGCGCGCTGGCGGCGCTGGGCCAACTGCCGGCCATCGCCGAGACCCCGGCGGATTTTCGCCGCGAGGTGGCGATCATCGCCGCGCGTGGCCGCGACGGGGAGATCGCCCTCTATCCGCTGACCGAAAGTCATCATGAGAACGGTATCCTGAGACGCACGACGGCGCCGGCGGCCGGCCCGCCTCGTCCGCACGCCGAAGCCGAGCGGATCGCCGCCACCCTGTTGACCGCGCTGAACTATGTGGGCGTGCTGGGCCTGGAGCTGTTCGAGCGGGACGACGGCCGACTGCTGGTCAATGAGTTCGCCCCCCGGGTCCACAACACCGGCCACTGGACGCTGGACGGCTGCGGGGTCGATCAGTTCGAGCAGCACATCCGCGCGGTCGCCGGCTGGCCGCTGGGGCCGACGGCGGCCACTCACCATGTGGAAATGACCAATCTGCTTGGCGAAGAGGCGCTGACCTGGGCGAATTTGGCGCGCGAGCCGGAAACCCGCGTCTGGCTCTATGGCAAGCGCGACCATCTGCCGGGCCGCAAGATGGGCCACGTCAATCGCCTGTCCGCCTTGGACAGTCCCCGCCGATAGGCGTCAGGCTGCCCAAGTATCAGGCTGAAAGGTATCAGGCTGCCAAGTATCAGGCTGAAAGGCCGTTGTAGCGAAGACGGGCCAGCCGCGCGGCCAGTCGCCCGGCGATGTCGGCGGGCTTCAACCCGCCCTTCCAGCGTTCGAAGGCCATCACCGAGGCGATTCGGCCATCCAGATGTCTCTCGGCGGCGTCCGCGTCGGCGGCCAGACGCAGGGCGAGCGTCGAGAGCAGAATCTCCGCCAGCAGGACCCGTTTGGTATAGTGGTTCTGATCGGTGGCGGTATCGCCCGCCCAGCGCCAAAGCCCATCCGCGCTGGCCCACAGCAGCCGCAAACCGAGGGCCATATTGGCCGGCAAGGCCAGAAAACCCATCCAGCGGCGGGTCGCCGACCGATCCGCCATCGCCGCATCGATCCGCGCCAGGGCGCCGACACGGATGCGCTCACGGATCTTCAGGGCCGAGGGATCCTGGGCGCCGAGGGCCGCCAGCGCGGCGTCGTCGTGCCGCCTGGCCAGCAAGGCGGCGAGATCCCGCGGGCCCTCGGGCAGCAACAGCTCGGCCTCGGCGATCGAGAAGCCAAGGTCTCGCGCCGCGGCGGCGACCAACCGCTTACTCCAACCCAGGGATTCGACATGGCCGATCGCCGCGTCCAGCAGACGCGCCTCGGTCTGGGCGGCCCAATCGGATTCATTACTCATGGCGCCATTTACACCCAATGGTTCGCATGGACAAAACCCCGCTCGCCTGTTAATTGCCGCGCCTTGTTCCGGAGGGGCCCTTCCGGAATCGCCGTCCCGTGGCTTCACGGGAGCCCGCAGGAGGACCGGTGGTTCAGATTTTCGTTCGTGACAATAATGTCGACCAGGCGCTGAAGGCGCTTAAGAAGAAGATGCAACGTGAAGGCTCGTTCCGCGAAATGAAGCGGCACGTGCACTATGAAAAGCCTTCGGAAAAGCGCGCCCGCCAGAAGGCGGAAGCCGTTCGCCGCGCCCGCAAGCTGGCCCGCAAGCGCATGCAGCGCGAAGGCCTGATCCCCGCGCCGAAGAAAGTCATCCGGGCCTAACCAACCGGACGTGCTCGATACCGCGAACGATCGCGTCGGCGAATTCGTGGTTGAGCATGGTGGCGTGAGTGGCGCCGCCCACGGTTTCGACCCATCCATGGTTGGACTCCCTGGCCGGCGCCGTCTGCCCGACCCTGAAACCGCCACGATCGCTTAACCCCCCCGCCAGGATCACCGCGACCGGCAGGCGCGCGTCGAAGGCGCCCGCTTCGCGGGCCTGCCGGGCGCTGTCAGACCAGGATTCGACCTCTCGCGCCGCCCAGTGATTGTGCCGACCGTCGGCGAACGCCCAGCGTTTCTCGGTCCCGGCCGCGCCCGGCAGTCCGATCGCGTCGGCGAGCCCGGTTCCCGATAGAGGTGACAGCAATCCCGCCCCCGCGCCCCACGCCGCCAGCCGGGAGGCCCGGCCAAAGTGGCCAACGAAGCCGCTGACAACCTTTGACTCCATCGCCTCGGGTGTGGTGGCGTCCACCAGCACGACACCCACCACCCGGCCGGGATTACGCGCCGCGAACAGGCGAACCCGCAGCCCCGCCATCGAGTGGCCGCATAGGATGAAGGGCCCGGGCTCGCCGGCGTGAAGCAACAGCCGCTCGAGATCGCCGGCGATCGCCAGGCCATCCCGTGGCTCGGGTCCCGGCCCGGAGAACCCCAGGCCGGCGCGGTCGTAGGCCATCGACCGGATACCCAGCCGCGCCAGCTTTTCCTGCACCGCCGTCCAATCCGACGAGAAGCCGAAGGCCCCGGCCTCCAGCACCACCAAAGGCGTCGACGCGGCGGCCGGACCCGCGAATATCGCATGCAGGGTTCGGCCGGCGCCGATATCGATCATTCGGCCGCGTGGCGTTGGCGATCTGGTCTGTGCGGTCATGTTGTTTCGCTTCGCCCACTGCCCTTTACAGCCCGCCGACCTCGAATACAGTTCAAAAACCGCCGCGAAGCGTTTCAGCGCGGCATTGGACAAGGGCATGGGCGGAAAACCGTTGCGCGCGCCTTGGCCGCCGCTGATATGGGCAGGCCTACGTCGAGTTCACAGGAGGTGTTTGATGCGTCCGCCCACCATCGGTTTGTGCCTGCTGGCGCTGAGCGCCGCCGCCCAGGTCCTCGCCCAGACCCCGCCACCATCGACGTCCACACGTGAAGCGTGCCGGTCGTCGGCGATGTCCCTATGCCGAACCGAAGCTCTGTCAGGCGACCGCGCCGCCGTTCGGGCCTGCATGATCAAGAATTTCGATAGAGCCACGCCGGAGTGCCAGGCCGCCATGAAGGCGGCGCAGGCCAAGGCCATGGCCGCCAAACCGACAGACCCGGCGGCGAAACAACCCTGACGGGAGACGGTCCGGCCAGGGCCGCCCTGGCTCAGCCCGCCAGGGCCGTCCACATGCCCATGGCCAGCCCCAGGCCGCGCGCGTCGCCGGTGGTGGTGGGCGCCATCCGGTTCATCGCGTAGCCAAAGCTGGCGCGGGCGTCCATGTCGATGATCGCCAGCGAACCGCCGTAGCCGCCCCAGAAGATGGTATTGGGATTGGGCAGCGGAAGCAGACCGCCGGCTAGGCCGAAGCCCATGCCGAAACGGGCCGGAGCCCCGAGCACCAGGTCCGGACCCTCGATCTGCAGTTCCAGCGCCTTGCGGCAGCCGGCCTCCGACAGCAGCCGCTTGCCCTTGGCCACACCGCCATTGGCCAGCAGCACATGGACCTCGGCGATCGAGCGGGCGTTGCCCTGGCCGCCAGCGGCGGGGATCTCGGCCGCCCGCCAGGCGCGGGTGCGCGTGGCCGAGACGTCGATCCCCGGATTGCTCGACATGTTGGCCGACAGTTCGCTCTGCTCGCCGTCGCCGACCGCGGTTCCCGGCGGTGGCGGGATCAGGTCGGCGACCCGGGCGTCTTCACTGGCCGGCAGGCCGATATGGAAGTCGGCGCCCAGCGGCTCGGCGATCTCCTCGCGGAACACCGTGCCCAGCGTCTTGCCGGTGATCCGGCGAACCACCTCGCCGACCAGATAGCCCTGGGTCAGGGCGTGATAGCCGATCGCCGTTCCCGGCTCCCAGTAGGGCGCCTGGGCGGCCAGCAAGGAGGTGACCTTGTCCCAGTCGTAGAGGTCTTGCTTGGCGATCGGTTCTTTCCAGCCCGACAGGCCGGACGAATGGCTCATCAGGTGGCTGACCTTGACCCCCGCCTTGCCGTTCTGGGCGAACTCCGGCCAGTAGCGGGCGACCGGGGCGTCGAAGTCGAGTTCGCCGCGGTCGGCCACCAGCAGCGCGGTCAGGGCGGTCATGGTCTTGGTGGTCGAGTAGACATTGACCAGGGTGTCGCGCGCCCACGGCCGGGTGCGTTCGGGGTCGGCCCAGCCGCCCCAGATATCCACCACCGTCTCGCCGTCCACCGTGGCGGCGAAGCTGGCCCCAAGGTCGGCGCCGCTTCGCAGATTGGCGGCGAAGGCCTCGCGCACCGGCGCGAAACGCTCCTGGGCGAAACCGCCTACCTTGATCTCATCCATATGGTTTCTTCCCCCGCTCATTGATCTGGGCCAACGCTGGCCCGTGAACTTTGTGACACAGTCGCGCAATGGCCTGTCAGGGGTCAAGCCTGGCCAAGGCGATGTCGTGGATCGCTCAGCCGTGCCAGGAAGCGGTGATCACGCTTTGCAAAGCGGTGAAGGAGGAACCGATAACTATGGGTTCTGCCCGGTGGCGCCGGTCACGAACTACAATTGGCCGTGCGCCGCGCCTCCGCCGGTGTTGTTGCTCGGCTGGCCACAGCCCGGATCGAACAGATAGGTGTCGTTCCCTTCGAACGGCGACTTCCACGATCTGGTTGCCGCTGGCGTTCTGATTGACGGTGGTTGCGCTCAGGCTGATGGAAACCACGCCCAGCTGCGCCAGCGTGCTCAGCTCGCCGGACTGGACGACGCCGTCGCCGTTGGTATCCGCCCACACC
>JANYFU010000574.1 GCA_025359665.1 Caulobacteraceae bacterium | reverse complement strand
GCCGATCGAGTCGATATTGGGCGTCGGCACGGCGCCGTCGGCGATGCCGCCGCCGTTGAAGGTGATGTCGTTATAGCCCATGTCGTCGGCCAGGATGACCACGATGTTCGGCGGCCTGTGGCCGGCGGGCGCCGTCGCCGGACCCTCGGCCCAGGTCACCGGATGGTTGGGCTCGATGTGAGGCAATTGGGAATGGGCGATCATCATGAAGATCGCCTCGCGGTTGATCGCGGCGATCGCCAGCGCCGCGCCGACCATCACCACGCCCCCGCCCAGCCACGCCCAAAGCCTCATCGCCGCCTCCCGATCGATCCGTCTCAGGGCCGATGATATATTGACATTGTGCGTGCCGCTAGTGGGCTAGCCAGCATCCTCCCGCAGCATGGCCCTAAGTTCCGCCTTGGCCACTTTTTCCAGGGTCGAGCGCGGCAGACTGTCTACCAGCCGCACTTCATGGGGGTGTTTGAAGGTGGCCAGGGCCCCGCGGCAGGCGGCCATGATGGTTTCCACCAGGCCGGTATCCCCCGGTTGGCGTGGGATCACGAAGGCGACCGGCGCCTCGTCGAGCATCGGGTGGCGCTTGGCGACGACGGCGACCTCCTGGACTCCCGGCACCAGGGCGATCACCCGCTCGATCTCCGAAGCGGCGACGTTCTCGCCGCCGACCTTCAGCATGTCCTTCGACCGGTCGGCGAAATACAGGAACCCATCCTCGCCCAGACGCACCCGGTCGCCGGTGATGAACAGTCCGTCGGGGGTGAAAGCGGCTGCGGTGGCCGCCGGATCGCCGGCGTATTCCAGGAACAGCGACAGCCCGCGACGCCCGCCCACCAGCAGATCGCCGGTCTCTCCAGGTACAACGGGCCGTCCTTCGCCGTCCTTTATATGGATGTCATAGGCCGGCGACGGCCGGCCCATCGACATGGGCGCGTCGCGATGGTGGGCCGAGCCGACGGTTCCCTGGGTGATGGTCTCGGTCATTCCCCACCAGCCGATGGTCTTGACCCCGAACAGCGCGTCGGTCGGCGGCTCGCACACGCCGTTGCCCCAGAGGCGGTAGCGGTGATCGGCGGGAACCGGCAGTTCGGCCAGGGCCTTGAGGCAGAACGGAATCATCGAGGTCCAGGTGCAGCCGTGCTTCAGCGACACTGGCCAGAACCGCGACGCCGAGAACTTCGGCTGCACGACGATGGTCGCCCCGGCCCACAGCGCGGCCAGAACCGAATAGGACTGGGCGTTGGTGTGGAACAGCGGCAGGTAGACCAGGTGAACGTCGTCCGGGCGAAGGTCTTCGTGGGTCGCGCACATCCGACCGCCCCAGAGCGCATTGGCGTGGGTCCACAGCACCGCCTTGGGCCGCGCCGTCGTGCCCGAGGTGTACTGGATCGCGAAATGCGCCATCGGGTCATGCGGCCGGGCGGCCAGTGTTTCCGGGTCGCCGTCCAGGGCGGCGAAGGGCTCGCAACCCGCCGGCGGCTGCCCGGCCGGCGCGCCGTTGTCGGTTTCGGTCACCGCCAGCCAGCCCAGGTCCGGCGCCGCTTGCCGCACCAGCGCCGCGAACCTCGGCTGGGTGACACCCCCGACTGCTCCGCTATGGCTGGCGAAATAGGCGATCTCGTCGGCGCTCGACTTGGCGTTGGTGGTCACCGCGACGGCGCCGGCGTAGGCGCAGCCCAGCCAGGCGATGATCGACTCGGGGCAGTTTTCCAGATGGACCAGCACGCGCATTCCAGGCCGCACGCCCCGCGCCTGGAGGCCAGCGGCGAAGCGGCGCAGCGCCTGGGCGAACTGGGCGTAGGTCCAGGTTTGGCCCGGGCCTTCGAACGGCTCCCAGACCAGGAACGGGTGATCGCCCCGACCCGCCACCTGGCCGTCGACCAGGGTGCGGATATCCATGTTCTCGAAAGGGGTCAGGGCGGTCATCGGGGTTCAGTTGCTCCAGCCGCCGTCGATCACCTGGGCGGTCCCGGTGGTGAAGGCCGATTCGTCGGAGGCCAGATAGACCGCCAGGGCGGCCACTTCCTCGGCCCTGCCCAGCCGGCCCATCGGCTGGCGCGCGATGAAGGCGGCACGGGCGGCGACCGGATCGGCGAAGGCGTTGATGCGGCCCTCCAGCGACGGCGACTGCACCGTGCCGGGACAGATGGCGTTGCAGCGCACCCCCTGGGTGATGAAGTCCTGGGCCACCGACTTGGTCAGGCCGATCACCGCCGCCTTGGTGGCGCCATAGACGAACCGGTTCGCCGCCGCCCGGATGCTGGAGGCGGCCGACGACATGTTGACGATCGATCCCCGACCGCCCGCCAGCATGCCGGGCAGGGCG
>JANYFU010000499.1 GCA_025359665.1 Caulobacteraceae bacterium | reverse complement strand
CCGTGATGGGTCCCAAACAGGCGGTGGAAATCATCTTCCGCGCCGACATCGGCGATCCCGAAAAGCTGGCGGTGCGAGAAGCGGAATACAAAGCCCACTTCGCCAACCCCTTCGTGGCGGCCTCACGCGGCTACATCGACGATGTCATCATGCCCCACGGCACGCGCCGCCGGATCATCCGGGCGCTCAAGAGCCTGAAGACCAAATCGGTCACCAACCCTTGGAAGAAGCACGATAATATTCCGCTGTAGGGACGGCCCGGTCGATCGGTTTGCGTCTTTGACGCGGGTGGTTTCAGCCCGCGGTTTCAAGGCTGCGTTGGGCGCATTCCAGCACCGATTTGACCTGCTCGCGCCGGACGCCTTGAAAACATTCGAGCAATTCCTGGACGGTGGCGCCGCCTTCAATGTTCTCGAAGAGGGCCTTCACAGGCACACCTGTATCCTTGAACAGGCACGCCCCGATCACCTTTCCGAGGATCCGTTCGACGGCGGGGCATCCTGACCAATCGAGGATGATTGCGAAATTACGCCTTTTCGTAAGGCGCGCAAAGAAGCGTCGCCTCGGGTGGCTTGTTGACATGTTTGGAGGGTAACGGGGCAATGTTGGCTAGGCGACTCCGTCATGTTATAACATTGTTTTTCCTTCTCCAGGAACACCATCATGCTGACCCCGCTGCGCAAAATGGGCAATTCATGCGGAGTCATCATACCAAAGGCGTTGCTTAGCGATATCGGTGTTCGACAGGGCGACACCGTGGAGATGCGCGTAGAGGCGGGTTGCGTCGTGATCGCGCCGGTGCAAACCCATCCCCGGGCGGGATGGGCGGAGGCTTCTCAACAACTGGTGGCTATCGGCGATGACGCATTGGCGTGGCCTGAATTCGCGACTGAAGCGGATGCCGATTGGTCATGGTGACTCGGGGCGATGTCTGGTTGACTAACCTGGAACCCACGGTCGGAAGCGAAATTCAGAAGACTCGTCCTTGTCTGATCGTCTCGCCGCCTGAGATGCACGACTATCTACGAACCGTGCTGGCCGCGCCTATGACGACAGGCGGCCGCCCGGCGCCCTATCGGATCCCGGTCAGGTTCCGGGGTCAGGACGGTCTGATCCTCGGCGATCAAGTTCGCGTTCTCGATAAAAGCCGTCTCATTCGCAGGCTCGGCGCCATTGCGCCGGCTAGTCTGGCGACTATGCTTGACGCGCTGCGCAGGGCGTTCGAGCCGTGATTCTGAAAGGCGGCTACTTGATTTCTTCGCGTGAAAATCGCATATTGCAATAGATGCCACTTCACGAGTCCCCGAAAGTCAACTTGTCTTCCTCGCCGCGCTTTCCGCAAGGTGCGAAATAAGAACCTGGAAGTGAGAAAATATAAATATTACAAAGGGTTATCCATTTTCTTCAAGGCCAATTCGGGCCAAATGCGGGCCTTCCAACGGCCTTCCAACGGCCAGGCAACAGCCAACCGAGGGCCATGAAAGGGCCAGGCGGTGGCCAAAAAGGGCCATGAAAGGGCCAAAAGAGGCCACCCAACGGCCATGCGTTTCGCAACCGCGGACCGGCTGGGAACGCGTCAGGAAATCTTGTCTCCGCGCCCCAGCGGGTCCGGCAGCGCCTCGCCGTTGGCCACGAACTGCAGAGACACCGAATTGATGCAATATCTCAACCGGGTAGGGCGGGGGCCGTCTGGGAACACATGCCCCTGATGGCTATCGCAGCGGGCGCAGCGGGTTTCGATGCGCACCATGCCGTAGCTGGTGTCGCGAATCGCCCGCACGTGGCTCTCGTCGAACGGGGCGAAAAAACTGGGCCAGCCGGTGCCGCTCTCGAACTTGGTCTTGGCCTGGAACAGCGGCAGGCCGCACAGGCGGCAGCAGTAGACGCCATCTTCCTTGTTATCGAGCAGGCCGCCGCAGAACGCCGCCTCGGTGCCATGGTGCAGCAGGACGTCCTTCTCCTCGCGGGTCAGGGTCGCCGCCAGATGCGCCGCTTCCGCCTTCGTGGGGGCGGTCAGATCGAAGCCGGCGGGCGAAAGGCTGGGGGCCTGGGTGGTTTCGGTCACGGGTTCCTCCGGTTGGCTGACGTTCGGACAAGGTTGTCATCAACGCCCGGCGCGTCTAACCCCAATATAACGCTAAAAAGGGCGACCCCAACCGGATGTTCTCAAAAATCCTGATCGCCAACCGCGGTGAGATCGCGGTCCGCATCATCAAGACCTGCCGCCGAATGGGCATCGCCACGGTGGTGGTCTATTCGGAAGCCGACGCCGACTCCCTGGCCGTCTCCATGGCCGGCGAGACGGTGTTCATCGGCCCATCGCCGGCCAACCAGTCCTATCTGGTGGCCGAGAAGATCATCGCCGCCTGTCACCAGACGGGCGCCCAGGCGGTCCACCCCGGCTTTGGCTTTCTGTCGGAAAAGGCTGAGTTCGCTCGTCAATGCGCCGAGGCCGGCATCGTGTTCATTGGCCCCAACCCGGGCGCCATCGACGCCATGGGCGACAAGATCCAGTCGAAGCTGTTCGCCGCCAGGGCCAATATCTCCATCGTGCCCGGCCATATTGGCGAGATCGACGACACCGCCCACGCGGTGCGCATCGCCGAGGAGATCGTCTATCCGGTGATGATCAAGGCCTCGGCCGGCGGCGGTGGCAAGGGTATCCGCGTGGCCTGGAACCGCCGCGACGTCGAGGAGGGCTTCCCCGCCGTTCGCGCCGAAGCCAAGGGCGCCTTCGGCGACGACCGCATCTTCATCGAGAAGTTCATCGTCAACCCGCGCCACATCGAAATCCAAGTGCTGGGCGACAAGCACGGCCACGTTGTTCACCTGTTCGAACGCGAGTGCTCAATCCAGCGCCGCAACCAGAAGGTGATCGAGGAGGCGCCGTCGCCGCTGCTCGACCCCGAGACCCGCGCCGCCATGGGCGCGCAGGCCGTGGCCTTGGCGCAGGCCGTCAACTATGACTCGGCCGGCACGGTGGAGTTCGTCGCGGGGCAGGATAAGTCGTTCTATTTCCTTGAGATGAACACGCGTCTTCAGGTCGAGCACCCGGTCACCGAGCTGATCACCGGCGTCGATCTGGTCGAGCAGATGCTCCGTGTCGCAGCCGGCGAGGTTCTGTCGTTCGGCCAGGACGAGCTGTCGATCAAAGGCTGGGCGATCGAGAGCCGGATCTACGCCGAGGACCCATACCGCAAATTCCTGCCCTCGATCGGCCGCCTTTCCCGCTATGGCCAGCCCGCCCAAGGCGACCAGGGCGCCTATACCGTCCGCAACGACACCGGCGTTCGCGAGGGCGACGAGATTTCCACCTTCTACGATCCGATGATCGCCAAGCTCTGCGCCTGGGCGCCGGATCGTCAGGCCGCGATCGCCGGCATGGCTCGGGCGCTGGAAGACCTGCATATCGAGGGGCCGGGACACAACACCGCCTTCCTGTCGGCGGTGATGGACCAGCCGCGCTTCGCCTCCGGCGAGCTCTCCACCAACTACATCAAGGATGAGTTTCCCGACGGTTTCACGGGCCTCGAGCCGCAGCCCTGGCAGAGCGACATCATCCTGGCCGCGGCGGTGTCCATGCACCTGACCCTGTCGGAACGCGCCCGGTCGATCGGAGGGTCCCTGACCGCCATAAACCACCGCAAGGATTGGGTCGTCCTGGCCGGCGGCGTCAGATGTGATGTGACAGTGTCGGAGGGCGAGGGCCGCCTGACGATCGACTTGCCCGCCGAGGGCCGTTCGATCACCTTGAGCGACCGGAACTGGCGACCGGGATCGGCGCTGTTTTCCGCCATCGTCAATGGTCGGGCCTTCACCGCCACAGTCGCCGCCGCGCCGGAAGGCTTCATGATCCGCTTCCGCGCCGCGCGCCAAAGGGTGCTGGTGCTGACGCCATCGGGCGCCGACCTGCACCAGCGCCTTCCCGTGAAACTCCCGCCCGACACCTCGCGCACGGTGGTCTCGCCGATGCCAGGTCTCGTCGTCTCGATGGACGTCGTCGAAGGCGAAGAGGTCAAGGAGGGCCAGGTGATCTGTGTGATCGAGGCGATGAAGATGCAGAACATCATCCGCGCCGAACGTGACGGCCAGATCAAGATGCTGGGGGCAAAGACCGGCGACAGTGTCGCGGCGGATGACGTGCTGGCGCAATTCGCTTAAGGCGGAAAGCAACTAGGCCTATTGAGACACTGGAGCCCGCGATGAAGATTGAATTCCACGGCCACGGCCATGACGCCGGCCCCAAAGCCGCCGTCGCGGTTCTGGCCTTCGAGTCCGCGCCCCTGCATGGCGCCGCCGCCACCCTTGACGGGCTCGCCGCCGGCGCGCTCAAACGGGCGATCGACGGCGGCCGGTTCACCGGCGCCAAGGGCCAGACCCTCGATATCGTCGCGCCTCACAATATCGACGCGGCGCGGGTTACGTTGGTTGGCGTCGGAGCCGCCGGGTCCGTCACCGCCGAAATCCTCGAAACCGCCGCCGCCCAGGCCTACCAAGCCGTGAAGACCTGCGGCTCCGAAACGCTGGTCTTGAAACTGCCGGAGCTGTCGCCTGAAATCGCCGCCTCGGCGGGCTTCGGCATCCGTCTGGCTGCCTACCGCTTCGACCGCTACCGCACCACCGAGAAGGCGGAAAAGAAGCCCTCGATTAAGAAGGTGCGCATCGAGGTCGACGATCCCAAGGCGGCGACCAAGGCCTTTAAGCGCCTCTCTGGCTTGGCTGACGCGGTGATCTTCGCCCGTGATCTGGTCTCCGAGCCCGCCAACATCCTCTATCCGGAAGAGTTCGCCCGCCGGGTCAAAGCTCTGAGCAGCCTTGGCCT
>JANYFU010000493.1 GCA_025359665.1 Caulobacteraceae bacterium | reverse complement strand
CGATCCCATCCCGCGTCTCATAGAGAACGCAGGTGAAGTCCGCAGGTTGGATGGCTGGCGCTGGCATCGAGGGCTCCCTTGTGTTTTTTCCATGACTCCCATCATGGGAGCGTGCTTTCAAGCGGGAAATCAGAACGCGTTCTAGGGAAGAGTCGATCCATGAGTGAAGACACGGCGCCGGACCCCAGCCACCCGTCCATCGGCGAGGTGCGCGAAAACCACCGCTTTGATCCCGCGCCGCTCGAGGCATGGTTCCGGGCGAATGTGGAATCGCCGCCCGAACCCCTTGAGCTCAGCCAGTTCAACAGGGGCGCGTCGAACCCGACATTCCTGCTGACCGCCGGCGCCAAGCGCTGGGTAATGCGCAAGAAGCCGCCCGGCCAGCTGCTGGCCAGCGCCCACCAGGTGGAGCGCGAATATCGGGTGATGTCGGCGCTCGGCTCGATCGGTTTTCCCGTGCCGCGCATGCGCGCGCTCTGCGAGGACACCTCCGTGGTCGGCACCGCCTTCTATGTCATGGACTTCCTGGAGGGGAGGATCTTTCGCGACGCTCGCCTGCCGGGCGTGGCGCCCGCCGAGCGAACCGCGATCTACGCCAATCTGATCGACACCCTGGCGCGTCTGCACGAAGTGGACTTCGCCGCGATCGGTCTGGCCGACTACGGACGCCCCGGGAATTATTTCCAACGACAGATGGACCGCTGGACCAAGCAGTATCGCGGCGCCGAGTCCGAGCTGATTCCCGAGATGGAGCATCTGATCCAGGCGCTCCCCGGCCTGCTCCCGACCACCGACGACGTCGGCATCGCCCACGGTGACTATCGGCTGGAAAACGTCATGTTCCATCCGACCGAGCCCCGGATCATCGCGGTGCTCGACTGGGAACTGTCGACCCTCGGCCACCCGCTGGCCGATATCGCCTATGTCTGCATCCTGCACCACTCACGCTCGGAAAGCTGGGGCACTCTGGATGGCGTCGATCTGAAGGCGGCGGGTATTCCCAGGGAGGAGGAGGTGGTCGCCGCCTATTGCCGCCGCACCGGCCGCGCCAGCATCGAGGGCTTCAACGCCCTGCTGGCGTTCTCGATGTTCCGTCTGGCGTCGATCGGCCAGGGCGTTTTCAAACGCAACCTGACCGGTATCGGCACCGGCGCCGCCTCGACCGACAACTCCAACACCCGCCAACTGGCGGCAACCGCGTGCGCGGTGCTGGATCGGTAGGGTCTATTGCTAATTTGCAGTTGACGGCCCATTTTGCGCAAAATGGGATTTGACCATGCTGGCGCGAGATACTGTCGAAAACCCCCGGCCGCGTAGCATCGACACCGCGGGGGCAATGCGCGGGTTTTTTCATATTGTTGACGCCTGGGGCGCTAGCGCCGAGGAAGCCCGGGCCATTCTGGGCTTACCGGCGGAACGAACCTTCTACAGTTGGCGAGCCGGCGGCGGCGTGCGTGTCCAGCATGACACCCTGCGCCGAATAGGTTACGTGGCCGGTATCTTCAAGGCGCTTCAAATCCTCTATTCCGACCCTCGCCAAGCTGACAGCTGGGTCAAGCGTCCCAACACCGCCTTCGGCGGGCGCACACCCCTGTCGCGAATGAGCGCGGGCGACGTAACCGATCTCGCGGCGGTGCGCGCCTATCTCGACGCCGCTCGCGCGCCCTGGAGCTGATGTGGCGCCCAGGCGCGTGGCTTGGCCAAAGGCCTGGCGGGTCATCGCTTCCCGATACCCCCCAATCGAACTCTTTGAGCGCCTGACCGATGACCCGGTGGTTTGGGAGGCATTGATCGCTCTGGAGCAGATGACCAACCCTCGCGCCCGCGACGAGGTGGGTGAAATCGCCCTCGTGGCCGCCGAAGACCGTGTCTCCGGACCCGGCGCGAGTTTCGTCATGGCCTCGTTCACTCATCTGAACCCCAAGGGCTCACGTTTCAGCGACGGGACATTTGGCGTCTACTACGCCGCCGGCGAACGGGAGACGGCCATAGCCGAGACGGTGTTTCATTTTGAAACTTTCGCGAAAGACTCCGCCGATCCTCCACGAACCGAGGATATGCGGGTCCTGGTCGGCGCCATCGACGCCGACTTCGAGGATGTCGAAACCTTGCCGGAGCTGGATCGACACCAAGTGCTCGACCCAATCCGCTATGCCGCCGGCCAGGCCCTGGCCAGGCGTCTCCGCGCCGACGGGGCCCTCGGCGTGGTCTATCCCAGCGTCCGGCGAGCAGGCGGTCGCTGTCTGGGCGCCTTTAAGCCCCTCTCCGTCGGCCTTCCCCAGCAAGAGCGCCACCTTAGCTACCGCTGGAATGGTGAACGGGTTGATCGATATTTCGACTACCGCCAGGAGACCTGGGTATCGTATCCGGTGTGATGACCGCCCAGACAGTCGCGCCTTTACGCCGCCATCAATCTGGGCTCGTTTCGCCTGGCTTCCGTCAGGACTCGGTTTGCCGAGGCGAGCGCCCGCTCGATCCGTCCGGTGTCGTCCTCACCCGCCTGAGCGGCGTCAAGGATATCGAGAACCTCGGCGCTTAGGGCGCCGGCGTCCGCCAGGCGCCTGATCTCGGCCTCGGAGACGCTGGCGTCATCGGCGTCGCCTTCGCCGCGCGTGGCCAGCACCGCCGCCGCCACGTGGCGCGTGGCCTTGCCAAGGGCGTCCAGCGCCTCGGCGCCGAAGCCGCCGCCGGCCAGCAGCCTTGCCATGCCAAGCGCCCGGTCTGCCTGCGCCATCGCCTGGTTCGCGCTCGCGGCGGCGGCCCGGTCCTGGGCGGGGTCTTCGCCATGCGCCGCCGAGCGATGGAGCGTTCGCGCCTCATGGGTGAACCGCAGCATGCCAGTGTCGGCCAGCCGGCGCAGAGCCCGCCAGCCATCCTTGTCCAGCACCTCTATCGTCAGGTCGTCCGACGCCGCGCATCGCGCTCTCTCGGCCGCCAGACCATGCGCGTCGAGATCGACCACGGCCAGCAGGTTTGGCCGTCCGTCGCGGCCAGGGCGGGCCTCGATGTGGATGACCCGTTCACCGAGGCGCTCGGTCAGATCGGCGACGAAGGCCTCCTCGGGCGACAGCACCCGCGGCGCCAGGCGGGCCGCCTCCGCCACCATCGTCTCCATGCGCTCGATGAAGGCGCCCCGGCCCGAGGGCATCTTCAGGGCCGACAGATCGCCGGTCCCGTCGAGAACGCCGTCGGCCAGGGCCTGTTTCTGGCCCAGCAGATGCATGATGGAATGCTCGATGGAGCCCTGGGTCACCAGGTTGATTACGCTTACCGACCGCATCTGGTTCTTGCGCCAGGCGCGAGCGATGCGCTGTTCCAGCTTGGCCGGGTTCCAGGGCAGGTCGACATTGATCACCGCGCTGGCGACCTGCAGGTTAAGGCCGACGCTACCGCTATCGGTGGACAGGAACAGGCGGCAGGCTGGGTCGTGCTTGAAGCGGTTGATCTCGGCGCGCCGGCGTTCCTGAGCGACGGAGCCGGTGTGCCAGGCGACATCGACGCCCATCTCTCCCGCTAGTTCCCGCACCATGACCAGCATCCGCTCCCACTCGGAGAAGATGATCACCTTGCGCGTGGGGTCCTCGAGCAAATCCTCCAATATGCCCTCCAGCTCCTCAAGCTTAGGGCAGACGCGGCAGGTGGGGTCGAGGATGGCCGGCGTGTCGCAGACCATGCGCATGCACGCCAGAAGCTGCTGCAGGCGGTCGAATTCGGCCTTCAGCAGAGGCCGGCGCCTCGCCTGGGCGATCAACCGCGCGGCCGGAGCCTGATAGTCGTCGTAGCGGAGCTTCTGTTCGGGGGCCATTGGCGTGAAGAAGGTCTTCAACGTGCGACCGGGCAGCTCGGATTCCACATCCGCCTTGCGCCGCCGCAGCATCAAGGGCGCCAGGCGCTCGCGAAGCTCAGCCAGGTTCTTGTAGTCCATCGGCCGCCCGCGCTCGTCGAGCTGATAGAAATCCCGGTTGAAGCGGAAGAGGGGGCCAAGCACTTCAGGATCCAGGTACTGGATGATCGAATAAAGTTCGTCGATGCGGTTTTCCACCGGCGTGCCGGTCAGGACGAAGGCGTAGGGAGAGCGCAACGCTTTGACGCTTCGCGCGGTTTTGGTCTGCCAGTTCTTGATCCGCTGCGCTTCGTCGAGCACGACGATGTCAGGCCGCAGTATCCGGTTGATGTCCGGTGCGTCACCCAGCACCTGCTCGTAGTTAACGATCGTGAAGAAAGACGGCTCGGCGTAGGCGGCGAGGCGCTGGGCGCGCCCGCCAAACACCACCTGGGTGGCTCGGCCACAGAAGCGGGCGATCTGTTCCTCCCACTCGGCCTTCAGGGAGGCCGGGCAGACGATCAGCACCCTTTCCACGGACTTGCGCCGCGCCAGCAGTTCACAGGCGGCGATGGCCTGGATGGTCTTGCCCAGGCCCATTTCATCAGCCAGCAACGTCCGCTCGCCGAAGGCCAGATGCAGGGTCCCAAGGCGCTGATAGGGCAGAAGCGGATAGTTCAGGATGTCCAGCGTGGCCGCGCCGGTCGCGAGGTCGGCCTCGAACGCGGTGCGCGCCTCGGCCCTCGTCCGCTGCGCGCGGACCCTTTCGAGCCAGGGGCCGAAGTGGCGCGAGACGCGCAGACCAGCGCGCACCTCGTCCTGCGCCTCCGCCCAGGCCGTCAGCAGGGTCTCGATCCCGGCTGGATCGGTGGTCAGCGTCCCGTCAGCTCTAAGCCATGGACCAAGCCAGTCCCGGGCCGCCGTTATGGCCGGATCAATCGCCGTCCCGGGCCATGAGATGGTGGGTGTCGGCGCCCCCCGGCGGTCCAGAAATACCTCGGCCCGGCCGGGTCCAGTCCTGGCGGCGGCGCGAAGGGTCCGGACGCCTCGCCGACGTAGGGCCGCCAGCACGCCCTCGATATGCTTGCAGGCGCCAAGGCCGTTCACGCGATGATCAATGCAACCACAGCTGTTAGTCAAACCGTTCAGATCGCGGATCTCCACCTCGTAGTCCGCGCCACTTGTAGACTTCGCCCGGAACGTTCCATGGAAAGGTTGCTCCGGCTCGAGAGCGGTCACGGCGATGATTTCGGTGGTTCCCCGCCACCGGCGAAGGGCGATCTCGTCAGAGTCGTTCGTCCGCCACCCCGTGGAGCCCGGACGCTCGATGACCGTCTTGGCCCTGGTTTTGCGCGCGCCAACACTTTTCGCGGTGGATGCGGTGGATTTTGACGGGGTCGGGCGTCTCATCGGTTGGCGCGCCTTGGGATGGCTGAACAACGAAGCCACGACTTCTGTATCGCCTCGTTCCGATTCGCAATCGCCCGTGGGGGTCCGTGGCCGATGTGCTAGAGAACGTATCAACGCCCGGATTTCAGAGGCAAAGGGGGAAGGAGCCGTGACAACCAAAGCCCTATCGGCCGCGGCCCTTGCGGTGCTCCTTGCCGCGACCGTCTCCAACGCCTGCGATCTCCACGCGCCCGACGCCGCCAAGGCCGGACCCGGCTGCGCCCAGGCGTGGATGGACCGCAATCTGCGGATGAACGACATCCTGACCGTGGGCACCCACAACAGCTACAAACAGGCGATCTCGCCGCCGATCATGGCCCTGCTTAAGGCCGCCGCGCCGAAGGTCGCCCTGGGTCTCGACTACCATCACCCACCCCTGACCGAACAGTTGGACGATGGCGCGCGCGCCCTGGAACTCGACCTGGCGTACGACCCGGCGGGGGGCCGCTTCGCCCATCCGGTCGGGATGAAAATGACTGGCCAGCCCGTGCCTGAAGACTATGTGGCGGCCATGTCCAGGCCGGGCCTGAAGGTCCTTCACGTCCAGGACATCGACTTCCGCACGTCTTGCCTAGCCTTCGTCGATTGCCTGAGGATCATCCGCGCCTGGAGCCTGGCCCATCCACGCCACACGCCGATCCTGATCACCATGAACACCAATGACGAGAAAGCGCACTTTCCGGGCGGAACCGATGAACTGCCTTTCGATGAGAAGGCCTATGACGCGGTCGATGCCGAGATAGCCTCGGTGTTCCCGCGCGAGGCCCTGGTCACCCCGGATCAGGTTCGGGGCCGCTACCCCACCCTGCGCGATGCGGTGCTGAAGCACGGCTGGCCGAGCCTGGGCGCGGCGCGGGGCAAGGTGCTGTTCGCCGTCGACGAACAGGCGCCGCACATTGCCGCCTATCGCGGCGCTCGCAGGTCGCTGGAGGGTCGGCTGATGTTCGTCAACACCGATGAGGCCTCACCGGCGGGCGGCTATATCACCTTGAACGAAATGGCCGATGGCCAGCGCATCGCCGCCGCCGTGAAGGCCGGCTATATCGTTCGCACCCGCGCCGACGCCGATACGGTCGAGGCCCGCGCCAACGACACCGCCCGCCGTGACGCCGCCCTGGCCTCTGGCGCGCAATATGTGTCCACCGACTATCGCCGTCCGGAAACCCGGTTTTCGACCTACCAGGCCAGGTTGCCGGGCGGCGCGATCACGGTCTGCAACCCATTGAGGGCGCCGGAGCGGTGCGCGGGGATGACGGTCGAGCCATGAAACTAATAAGGATTGGGAGACCGACGACATGAGCCAACCCAATGGACGGGTGGTGGGCAAGGTGGCTTTGGTCACCGGCGGGGCTTCGGGCCTGGGCGCGGAATCGGCCCGGCGTCTGGCTCGCGAGGGTGCGGCGGTGCTGTTAACCGATCTGGCGGTCGAGGCTGGTGAAGCCGTCGCCAGGTCAATCGCCGAGGCCGGTGGTCGCGCCGCTTTCCTGATTCAGGACGTCACCGACGAGGGCGATTGGGCGCGCGTCGTGGCCGGGGCGGTGGAGCGGTTCGGCAAGCTCGATGTGCTGGTCAACAACGCCGGGGTCTCCGGCGGCCCGTTCGAGCTGATGACCCATTCGCTGGAAGACTGGCGCCGCGTTCTGTCGATCAATCTGGATGGCGTCTTCCTGGGTTTGCGTCATGCCGGTCCGGCCATCGCCGCGGCCGGTGGGGGGTCGGTGATCAACCTGTCGTCGATCCTGGGCAAGGTGGCCATGCCCGGCGCGGCCGCCTACTGCGCCTCGAAGGGCGGCGTGCTGATGCTAACCAAGGCCGCCGCGCTGGAATGGGCGCCGCACCACATCCGGGTCAATTCGATCCACCCCGGTTTCATCGACACCCCGATGGTTGCCGGGGCGCTGCACAGGTCCGAGAACGGCAACGAGATGCGCGAGATGATCATTTCCCGCCACGCGCTGGGCCGCCTGGGTGAGCCGCGCGAAATTGCGGACGCGGTGGTGTTCCTGGCCTCGGATGAGTCCAGCTTCATGACCGGTTCGGAACTGGTGGTCGATGGCGGCTACACCGCCCAATAGTGCGTCTCGCTTAGGGTTTCGTGGTGCCGTCCAGCTCGCCGAGGGTGGCCGATGATGGCCCCTCCGTCATGCGGAGCTTCGCGCCGACCACCTCGGTGGCCCGCATCACCCGCAACAGGTTGCGGCCAGCCAGCTTGGCGAGATCCTCATCGCTCCAGCCGCGCCGCGCCAGTTCTTCCAGCAGGGCGGGGAACTTGTCCACCGCGTCGAG
>JANYFU010000475.1 GCA_025359665.1 Caulobacteraceae bacterium | reverse complement strand
CGACGAGGACATACTGGGACGCTTTCAGCGCGCCAGGAACCAGCCCACGGGCTCCCAGACCCTGGGGTTTCGATTGATCAGCGTCTGCCAGGAAACCAAGTCGGTGGAAGTGGCGTTCGAGGCCCGCGCCGAGCTGTTGCTAAATCCCATGAAGCAGATCCAGGGTGGGTACCTCTGCGCGATGCTCGATGAGTGCATGTCGGTGGCCTGTATGGTGGCCTCGGGCATGACCCATGTCGCGCCGACCGCCGAGATGAAGACCAGCTTCTTTCGACCCGCCAAGCCTGGTCCGCTGCGAGGGGTGGGCCGCGTGGTGCGCTGGGGCCGGACCCTGGCCTTCACCGAAGGCGAGATCTATGACGCCGAGGGCCGCCTGCTGGCCAAGGCGACCGGCACGGCGGTGCCGACTCTGTTCAAATCCTATAAGTAGGCCGATCAAGCTGACAATGCGCGCGAGTGGGCCGCGCGAAGGGGGACAAGACCATGACCGAGACCCGGATCGAGACCGACACCTTTGGACCGATCGAGGTCGCCGCCGACCGATACTGGGGCGCGCAGGCGCAGCGCAGCCTGGGCAATTTCGATATCGGCTGGGAAAAGCAGCCCGCCGCCGTGGTCCGCGCGTTGGGGATCGTCAAACAGGCCGCCGCGGAAACCAACATGGCCCTGGGCCGGCTGGATCCAAAGATCGGCCAGACCATCGTGGCCGCCGCCCAGGAAGTGATCGATGGCAAGCTCGACGCCCACTTCCCCCTGGCGGTCTGGCAGACCGGGTCCGGCACCCAGTCGAACATGAACGCCAATGAGGTGATCTCCAACCGGGCCATCGAAATGATGGGCGGGGTGATGGGCTCCAAGTCGCCGGTCCATCCCAACGACCATGTCAACATGAGCCAGTCGTCCAACGACACCTATCCCACCGCCATGCACGTGGCGTCGGCCGAAGAGGTGGTCCATCGGCTGATCCCCGCGCTGCGAACCCTGCGCAACGCCCTCAACGACAAGGCCCAGGCCTGGGCGCACATCATCAAGATCGGCCGCACCCATACCCAGGACGCCACGCCGCTGACCCTGGGTCAGGAATTTTCCGGCTATGCCCAACAGGTCGAGAACGGCCTGGCGCGGATAGAGATGAGCCTGCCGATGCTGATGCAACTGGCCCAGGGCGGCACGGCCGTCGGCACGGGCCTGAACGCGCCAGTGGGCTTCGCCGAGATGGTGGCCGACAAGATCGCCCAGATCACCGGCCTGCCCTTCACCACCGCGCCGAACAAGTTCGAGGCGCTGGCAGCCCATGACGCCATGGTGTTCACCCACGGGGCGATGAACACCGTGGCCACCAGCCTGTTCAAGATCGGCAATGACATCCGGTTCCTGGGCAGCGGCCCGCGCTCGGGCCTTGGCGAGCTTTCGCTGCCGGAGAACGAGCCGGGCTCATCGATCATGCCAGGCAAGGTCAACCCAACCCAGTGCGAGGCCCTGACCATGGTCTGCGCCCAGGTGTTCGGCAACCAGGCCACCATGACCTTCGCAGGCGCCTCGGGCCATTTCGAGCTGAACGTGTTCAACCCGGTGATGGCCTATAATTTCCTGCAGACCGTGCGGCTGCTGGCCGACGCGGCGGTAAGTTTCACCACCCACTGCGTGATCGGGATCGAACCGCGCGAGGACAATATCAAGGCGGCGCTGGACCGCTCATTGATGCTGGTCACCGCCCTGGCCCCGAAGATCGGCTATGACGCCGCCGCCAAGATCGCCAAGACCGCCCACAAGAACGGCACCACCCTGCGCCAGGAGGCCGTGGGCGGCGGCTATGTGACCGACGCGGAGTTCGACGAGGTTGTGCGCCCCGAACAGATGCTTGGGCCGCGTTAGGCCGCGCCCTAAGCTCGCCGGTTGACAGCGAAGTCGGCCAAGGCTTCGAGGCCGTCGCGCAGCTCGCCCTCGGGGAAGATTTCCAGGGCGACCTTGGCGGCGTCGGCATATCCGGCCGCCATCTCAAGGGTGGCGTCCAAGGCGCCGGCGGTGAGGATCAGCTCGCGCGCGCGGCGGAAGTCGCTCTCGGTCTGCTCCTGGCGGCTGATCACCCTCTCCCAGAACTCGCGCTCGCGCGGTCCGGTTCGGGCGATGGTCAGCAGCAGCGGCAGGGTGGCCTTGCCTTCACGGAAGTCATCTCCGGCGTTCTTGCCCAGGGTCTCGGTGGAGCCGCCATAGTCGAGGGCATCGTCGCTGAGCTGGAAAGCGAGCCCCAGGTTGAGGCCATAGGCGCGCAGGGCCGCGGCCTGCGCCGGCGCCGCGCCCGCCGCCACGGCCCCAGCCTCGGCGGCGGCGGCGAACAATTCGGCGGTCTTGGCGGAAATGATCTGCAGATAGGTGTCTTGCGACAGGTTGACGTCGTGCGCCCGGCTGAGCTGCAGCACCTCGCCCTCGGCGATCACCCGGGCCGCGCGGGCCAGGATGTCCATGGCCCGCATCGAGCCGGTCTCGACCATCAGCTCGAACGCCCGGGCGAACAGAAAATCCCCGACGAGGACGCTGGAGGGCGCGCCCCAGATCAGATGGGCGGCGACCTTGCCGCGGCGCAGGCCGGAGCCGTCGACCACATCGTCATGCAGCAGGGTGGCGGTGTGGATGAACTCCACGGCTGCGGCGAGCTTGAGACCGGCGTCGCCGCGGGCGCCGGCGAGGCGCGCGGCGACCACCGTTAACAGTGGGCGGAGCCGCTTGCCGCCGGCGTCGATGATGTGATCGGCGAGCGCCGGAATAATGCTCACCGGGCTCTGCATCCGATCGACGATCAAGGCGTCGACGCCCGCCATATCGGCCGCCGCCAGCGCCGCGAGATGCTCGACGGAACCGACAGTGCGCGCGATCATGGCTTCGGCTGCGTCCAAGAGCCGGCGCTCCTTTCAATCAAGCGCCAGTAACCCGCGCTGTTGCGGCGGACAATGATGACGCGATAGGCCAGGGTCAAGGCAATCGACGCCAATGGGCCGCCACCGATGACGATCACGGACGATACGATCCTGGGAGGCCGGGTCCGCCTGAGACAATCGGCGGCCGGATACCGGGCCGGACTCGACGCCGCCCTGTTGGCGGCGGCGTGCGACGCGCCGCCCGGCGCGCGGGTTCTCGACGCCGGCTGCGGGGTCGGCGCGGTGATGCTGGCGGCGGCGGCGCGGCGGCCGGACTGCGTGTTCACGGGTCTGGAGCGGGACGCCGAGGCCGCGGC
>JANYFU010000465.1 GCA_025359665.1 Caulobacteraceae bacterium | reverse complement strand
GTCGAGACGCCCGACGGTGGCTATCGCCTGACCCCCTACGATCCCGATTTCGCCAGCAAGATGGATAAGGCCGACGAGATCATGCGGCGTTACCGCAATACCCTTCACACCCTCGCGAAGTGACGGCCCGGGTCTGGATCGACGAGCGCGACGCGCTGGCGATCCATGATCGATCGTTGCTGCTGCACGGTGGCGCGGCGGGGCTGCGTGACCGCGGCCTGCTGGCCTCGGCGTTGGCGCGACCCCGGCGGTTGGAGGCCTACGGCGAGACCGTGGATGTCGTCGATCTGGCAGCCGCCTATACCGGGGGCCTCGTGCGGAACCATCCGTTCGTCGACGGTAACAAACGCACGGGATTTGTGGTCGGAATAGTGTTCCTGGAACTCAACGGCGCGCGGTTTACCGCCAGCGAAGAGGCCGCGACCCAGGCCGTGCTCGGCCTCGCCGCCGGGACCCTCGATGCCACGGCCTACGCCGCCTTTCTGAGAGATAACACCAGCCTTGAATGAGCCTGTCGTCTGGCCGCCGCTTTGCGCCGGCCCCGCCTTGTTCTAGATTGAGGATCAGAGAGGGTTGCCGCGATGAACGCCCCGAACATGAACGCGCCGACGGCGCCGCCGGAACTCCAGCGATTGCGCCGGCGCTTCGTGAACCTGATCCTTGTCCAGGGCGTGCTGGCCGCCGCGGCGATCGGCGGCCTCGTCGCCTATTTCGCTCTTCGCCTGCCCTTGGGGCTTCCGGCCTTCGCCGTCTTCCTGGCCTTGGCCGTGGTCGCCCAGGTGCGGTTCATCCTGATGTTCAGGAACAGCCAAGGCTGATCGCCATGCCCAATTCCAAACCCGCCCTGCTGATCGTCCAGCCGCACCTGGGGTTTCTCGGCCCGATCCTTGAGCCGGACTTCACGGTCTGGCGGTTCTGGGAGGGTCCGCCAATCGAGGCGGTCGACGTCATCCGCGCGCTGGTGGTGGCCGGGGAGTTTCCGGTCGACAAGGCCCTGGCCGAGGCGCTGCCGAAACTGGGCCTGATCGCGTGTTTCACCGCTGGTTACGACGGCGTCGATGTCGTCTGGGCGCGAGGACGTGGGCTGCAGGTAAGTCATTCGCCCGGTGTCAATCATGAGGACGCCGCCGACCACGCGATGGGCCTGATCCTGGCGTCCTGGCGCAAGATCGCGGCCGGCGACCGGATGCTGCGCGCCGGTGGCTGGAAACCTCACGAGAAGATGTCCAGTCCGTCGCTGACCGGCCGCCGGGTTGGGATCGTCGGCCTGGGCGACATCGGCGTCGCGGTCGCCCGCCGCTGCGAGGCGTTCGGCATGAGCGTGTCGTGGTGGGGACCGAGGGAAAAGCCCGACGCGCCCTGGCCCCGCGCGAGTGGGCTGAAGGCCCTGGCGGCGGCCAGCGATATCCTCGTGGTCGCCTGCCGCGCGACGCCGGAAAGCCGGGGCCTGATCTCGGCCGAAATCATCGACGCGGTCGGCGCCGAGAGCCTGCTGGTCAACGTGTCGCGCGGCCAGGTGGTCGACGAAGATGCGTTGATCGCGGCCCTGAAGGCCGGACGGCTCGGTGCGGCGGCCCTGGATGTCTATACCCAGGAACCCACGCCGCCGGAGCGCTGGGCCGATGTGCCCAATACCGTGCTGACCCCGCACACAGCCGGCGCCACCTCTGCCGCCGTGCCCAAGATGGTCGCCCTGACCCGCGAGAATCTGCGCCGCTTTTTTGCCGGCGAACCTCTGGCCAATCCCGTCGCGGACTGACGCTCAGCCCGCCGCGTCGTAGGCGTGTTTCAGCCAGCCGAGCACCTCCGCATCGATGTCGCCGGCGTCGGCCAGCTTCACCCGGTGAGTGAACATGGCGTTGAAGCTTCCCGACGCTTCCAGCCGGCCCTCGGGTTCGACGCCTTTCAGGATCAACCCCAGATCGAGACGGGTTTTGGTGGTCGGCTGGAGCAGGGCGAACTGTTTGGCCCGCCGGACGCTGATATTGGCCTTCTTCGGGGCGAACTCCACGTCCGGCCCAAATCGGGTGATCTCGGCGGCCAGGCGGTCGTGGAGACCGCGAAGCGCCGCCTTGTCGCCTTCGAACAGGTGCGCGATCGGATCGTCCTCGGACCGTGGCGCCGCTGCCTCCAGCGCCCGCTTGGCCACATGGTTGGCGTGACCGTGGGACAGTCCATGCTCGGTCTTCAGCCAAGCCAGCATCTGGCCGTGCTTGGCCAAGCCCTGGGCCGAGACCAGCGCGGCCCAGTCGGCGACCGATTTGCCGGTCTGGGCCTCGAGGTTGCGTTCGAAAGTCGCGACGGCCTTGTCCATATCGGCCATTTGGTTCTGCTCCCGCTTACCGGCGCCGCTTCTCTACCGATGGCACTTGGCCAATTGTCGGTCGAGAAAAGGAATTTCGCTAGAGGTGTCCGTCGGCAGGCTGCCGCCCTGTTGGGAAAGCCGGTCCCATAGGGCGCGGGTTTCGACATAGGTCGCGCACGCTTCCGCGTGACGATGGGCCTGCGCATAGAGGTCTCCGAGTATCCGAAGGCCCACGGGAACGGCGCGGACCGCCAGCATGTCGTGCGGCGACCGCGCCGCGATCGTGCGGCGAAGCGCGATGTTGGTCCTGGCTTCGGTGATCGCCTCGTCGACGCGCCCCATCCCGGCCAAGGCGACGGCGCGCTGCATGTGGACGATATTGACGGTCCGCCAGGCGTGGGGGGTGTCTTCGAACACCCGCATCTGGTCGGCGACGACGGCGCCGCGGTCGATCCAGGCCAGTTCCTCGCGCTTGCGCCCCAGGTCGTCGAGCGCGGCGGCGATATTGAAGGTCGTGAAGGCGAACTGGTCGAAGACGCGAACATCGGGCGTCGGGCTCAAGGCCGGGTCCAGCACCCGCGCGGCGTCCAGATAGGATCGCAGCGCGCCGGTGTGATCGCCGGGCCAATAGAGCGCGTCTCCCTGTTCGTTCAGCGCCCGCCCTATGTCCAGCGCCACGAGGTTCCGGTCGGCGCCGGCGGGCAGGGCTCGGATTTCGGCCAGGGCGGCGGCTACCTTGGTCAATACCTCTGGATATCGCCCCAGAAAACTCAGCAGATGAGCGTGGCCCAGCAGGCAGTCGATGTGTGTCAGACGGGCTTTGGCGGAACGCGGATCGTGTTCGGCGACATGGCCGGATAATTCGCGGGCCTCGGCATACAGAGACGATGCGAGCCCAGGCTGGTTGTCCGCCCTTGAGGCTATGGACGCCCGCGAAACCAGGACGCTGGCCAGCGACAGGGCGACGTCGTCGCGCCCGTGGGTCCGCGCCATCAGATCCCGCAACCCGGCCTCGGCCTTGGCCAGGTCGACCTTTCCGGCGCTGGGATCGGCGGCGTTTTCCTTGCCCATCCCGGCGAGGATGGAGCCGGTCTTCAGATAGCCGTTGGCCACCTCCAGACGAACGTCCAGGGGCGCCCCAGGAGCCTGGCTCAAGCCCTCCAGATAGGTGCGGCCCCGCCGGGCCAGTTCGTTGCGGACGCCGCCCACTCCCGGAAACCGTTCCAGCGCGTCGGTGAGATCGCTGAGCATATAGCTGGATAGCGACCTGACCTGCTGGAAGCGCTGGTCGGCCTGCCGCCGCGCGGCTTCCGCCTGGACGTAGAGGGCGGTCATGATCGCCGCGGCGACCAACAGCGACAGCGTGGCGGCTCCCCACAGCGACACGGCCACGCGGTTCCGGCGCCAGAAGAAAACCAGGCTCCGCAACCGGCCGGCTGGCAAGGCCGCCACTGGCTCCAGCCGGCGCCAGCGCTCGATGTCCGCCGCCAGATCGCCGGCCGAGGCATAGCGATCGGCGGGTTCTGGCGAGCGGGCCTTGGTCACGATCGCCGCCAGTTCGGCGTCGAAGCCGGCCTGACCGGCGGCCAGCACATCCAGCAGGACACCCAGCGCGTGGATATCATCAGCCGTGGAGGCCGGGGCGTGGGCAACCTGCTGTGGGCTGGCGAACATCGGCGTCGCGGCCCGCTGGCTGGACGATGCGTTGTGCTGGCCGATCAGGCCGGAAATGCCGAAATCCAGCAACTTCACCCCGTGCCGGGGATCGACGATGATGTTGCTGGGCTTGATGTCGGCGTGAACCACGCCCTGGCCATGCGCATAGTCGATGGCGCCGCAGATATCGGACATCAGGTTCAGCCGGCCGCGCAAGCCCAGTCCGACGGACTCCGCGTGCTCCAGGATCCGCGCGCCCTGGATCAGCTCCATGACGATATAGGACTGGCCGTCCGCCGTCTGGCCGCCGTCGTAGAGCTGGGTGATGTGTGGATGATGCAGCCGCGCCAGGATCTGGCGCTCGCTGGCGAACTGTTCGGCGGCCGAGGCGGTGAACAGTCCGCCGCGGATCAGCTTGATCGCCACGGTCTGTTCGAAACCGCCGGCCACCCGTTCCCCTCGATAGACCAGACCCATGCCCCCGCGACCGATCATATCGCCCAGCCGATAGGCCCCCACCTGTTGGGGCGGCGGCGCTTCGATGCTGAGACCGGCCCCCTCGGGGGCGCGGGTGGGAAACAGATCGACGTCGTCCTCGGCCGCCAGAAGCGCCCGGACGGAATCGATCAGGGCGGGGTCGTCGGCCAACATCTCCGCCAACCGTGCTTCGCGGACGTCTTCGGGCTCGCCGGCCACGGCGTCGAAGGCGTCGATGGCGCGCCGTTCGCGGGCCGCGTCCATTTCTAAGCTGGCTCGACCACCGCCCGTAGCAGCCAGGCCCGCGCCCCGCGCCAACGACGAACGATGGTGCTTTCGGAGACCTCCAGCGCGTGGGCGATCTCCGCTAGGGTCAGTCCGGCGAAAAAGCGTAACTCCACCACCCGGGCCCGGTCGGCGTCGATCGTGAACAGCTGTTCCAGAGCCTCATCGAGCAGGTCGAGGGGCAGGGGCTTGCGGGCGCCGCCCACCGGCCATTGCGTCAGCACCTCGGGCTGCTGGCGCTTGCCGGCTTTGAACCGGCGGACCTCGTCGAGCAGGGTCTGACGCATGACGCGCGCCGACAAAGCCATGAAATGGGTGCGGTCCCGCCAGTCGATGCGATCGAGTTTGAGGATGCGGATCGCCGCCTCGTGGGCCAGATCGGT
>JANYFU010000135.1 GCA_025359665.1 Caulobacteraceae bacterium | reverse complement strand
GCCTCGGGCTCGCGGATCAGGAAGGCGTTGCGGCATTGGGCCATCCAGGAGAGGTCGATGTCCGAGGTGATGTGGTGGGCCATGTGCTTCTGATAGAAGATCGAGCGGCCGCCGGGCGCCGGCCCCAGCAGGGTCTCGACCACGGCCCGGTAGTCGGTGGGCTGGACGGCGAGCACCGCTTCGCGCATCGGGTGATCGGCGCCGTTGGCGGTCAGCCAGGCGGCGTAGAACGGTTCGTCGATCACCGCGGTGTCGGGCCGGTTCTCGAACGCCCGCATCATCGCCGTGGAGATGTTGCGCGGCCCGGACCAGAGGGCGATGCGGATGGGTTGCGGTTGGCCCCCTCCACCGCTTCGCGGTCCGGTCGGTCGCATGCGACCTCCACCCCCAGGGGGGGAGGAGAGGCTTGGCTGACCTGTCAAACTCATTTCTCTTCCCCCCCTGGGGGAAGTCCGCCCGAAGGGGGGGATGGGGGCGACTCACTCGCCGCGTCGGCGTCCTTGAGGGCTTCGTGGAGGGCGGCGATGCGTTGGGTGATCGGGCCGGGCGAAGCGGTCATGGGGTGGCCGTCGATTTCCGAGACTGTCGTTACGCCGGCCATGGTGCCCGTGACGAAAGCTTCGTCGGCGGTCTGGGCTTGGTCGAGGTCGAAGGCGCCCAACTCGATCGGGATGGCGTTGGCTCGGCACAGGGCGATGACATTGCCACGCGTGATCCCGTTGAAGCAGTAGTCACCGGTGGAGGTGAAAACCGCGCCGCCGCGGACAAAGAAGAAGTTGGTGGCGTTGCAGCTCGACACCTTGCCCTGGGGATCGAGCATCAGGGCTTCGTCGGCGCCGGCGTCTATCGCCTCCAGCAGCGCGCGGATCAGGTTGAGGCGGCTGTGGGAATTGAGCCGCATGTCGAACATGTCGGCGCCCGTGCAGCGGATCGACGCGGTGAACAGCCGTAGTCCCCAGCCTGTCGGCCGCTCCGGCGTGGCCTTGTATTCGGCCGTGATCGCCACAGTCGGGACACCGAGCGCGTTGCGAGGGTCCTGGTTGACGTCGGTCTTCAGCCCTCGGGTGACCATCAGCCGGATGTGGGCGCCATCGGTCATGCCGTTGGCCTCGAGCGTCTGTCTCAGCGCCGCCTCAATGGCGGCCCGGTCGAGGGGCGGTTTGAAAGCGATGGCCTTGGCGCCCTCGCACAGCCGGTCGAGATGCTCCTCCAAGAAAAGCAGCCGGCCGCGGTGCAGGCGCAGCCCCTCCCAGACCCCATCGCCCATTGAAAACCCGGCGTCGAAGATCGACACCATCGCCTCGGCGCGAGGAACCATGCGGCCGTTCAGATGGATCAGCACGCCCTCGTTGCGCGGATCCTTCGCGTAGTCCTGGCTTCCGGCCATGGTCTTTACCCTCGCGCTCTTGACCGCCGCTCATTCCCTCGGCACGGACTCGTCTCAAGGTTTTGGAGGATATCCCCATGAAACGCGCCGCCATCGTTTCGCCGATCCGCACCCCGGTGGGCAAGTTCCAGGGGGCGCTGGCCAGCATAACGGCCGGCGATCTGGGGGCGGTGATCCTCAAGGCGCTGGTCGAGCGCACCAAAATTGATCCCGAGAAGATCGACGATGTGATCTTCGCCCAGGGCTATGGCAACGGCGAGGCGCCGTGCATCGCCCGATGGTCGGCGCTGGCCGCGGGCCTGCCGATCTCGGTGCCCGGCTATCAGCTCGACCGGCGCTGCGGCAGTGGCCTGCAGGCGGTGATCGACGCGGCGATGATGGTCCAGACCGGGGCCGCCGACGTGGTGGTGGCCGGCGGCGTCGAGAGCATGAGCAACGCCGAATACTACACCACCGACATGCGCGGCGGGGCCCGGGCCGGGTCGGTGACCATGTATGACCGCCTGGCGCGCGGCCGGGTGATGAGCCAGCCGATCAGCCGGTTCGGGGTGATCAGCGGCATGATCGAGACCGCCGACAACCTGGCCCGCGACTACCAGATCAGCCGCGAGGCCTGCGATGAATATGCCGCCGCCAGCCATCAGCGCGCCACCAAGGCCTGGGCCGAGGGCAAGTTCGACGATGAGCTGGTCACCGTGTCGGTGCCGCAGAAGAAGGGCGATCCGGTGGTCTTCGCCAAGGACGAGGGCTTTCGGCCCGACGCCACGGCCGAGAGCCTGGGCAAGCTGAAGGCGCTAGAGAAGGACGGCGTGGTCACCGCCGGCAACGCCAGCCAGCAGAACGACGCGGCCGCCGCCTGCCTGGTGGTGGCGGAGGACAAGCTGGAGGAACTGGGCCTGGAGCCGATGGGCTGGCTGGTCGGCTGGGCGGCGGCGGGCTGCGAGCCCTCGCGCATGGGCATCGGTCCGGTGCCGGCCGTCGAGCGGCTGTTCGCCCGCTCGGGCATGGGCTGGGACGATATCGGGCTGGTGGAACTGAACGAGGCGTTCGCGCCGCAGGTGCTGGCGGTGCTGAAGGGCTGGGGCTGGGATGACCGCAACCTGCTGAACGTCAATGGCTCGGGCATTTCGCTGGGCCACCCGATCGGCGCCACCGGCGGCCGCATCCTGGCCAATCTGCTGCGCGAGATGAAGCGCCGTGACGTCAAATACGGCCTGGAAACCATGTGCATCGGCGGCGGCCAGGGCATAGCGGCGATCTTCGAGGCGGCGTGAGCCGAAGCAAAACGCCTCTCTTCCCCTTTTGGGGGAAGTCCCCCGGAGGGGGGATGGGGGCGCGCCTGGCGAGGGCTCCGCGGCTTCGCCCCCTCCACCGCTTCGCGGTCCCCCTCTCCCAAGGGGGGAGGAGATAAATGATCCAAACCATCACGGACGTGGGAGCCCTCTCCGGCTTTGACGATATCGTCGATGTGCGGAGTCCGGCGGAGTTTGCGGAGGATCGGGTTCCGGGGGCGATCAATCTTTGGGTGCTGGATAACGACGAGCGGGCGCGGGTCGGGACGATCTATGTGCAGCAGTCGCGGTTCCTGGCGCGGCGGGTCGGGGCGGCGCTGGTGGCGCGCAATATCGCCCGGCATCTGGAAGAGGCGCTGAGCGACAAGCCCGGATCGTGGGCGCCGCTGGTATATTGCTGGCGGGGCGGGCAGCGGTCGAACGCCATGGCCACGGTGCTGGAACAGGTGGGCTGGCGACCCAGCCTGCTGGTCGGCGGCTACAAGACCTATCGCCGCCGGGTCAGCGCCGCGCTGTATGACGCCGAACCCGATTTCCAGGTGATCCTGCTCGACGGCTATACAGGTGTCGCCAAGACCGAGGTGCTGCATCGACTTGACGCCCTTGGGATTCAAACCCTCGACCTGGAGGGGTTGGCGGCGCATCGCGGATCGCTGTTCGGGCTGGTGGCCGGGACCGCGCAGCCGCACCAGAAGGGCTTCGAGTCGGCATTGCTGGCCCGGCTCGACAGCCTGGACCGCGGCCGACCGATCGTGGTCGAGGCCGAATCCAGCAAGGTCGGCGAGTTGAACCTGCCGCCCTCCCTGTGGAAAGCGATGCTGGCCGCCCCACGTATCGAACTGGCCGCGCCGCGTGAGGCGCGCGCCCGCTATCTGACCCGGGCCTATGGTGACATCATCGCCGATCCGGCCGCCCTGGAAACCACCCTGGTCAAGCTGCCCATCCACCATGGACGGGAGCGGCTGGACGACTGGCGCACCCTGGCACGGGCGGAAGATTTCGTCGGGCTGGCGGCCGGATTGATCGAACATCACTATGATCCGGCCTATGAACGGTCGCGGCGGCGCGAGACGCGGCCGTGCCTGGAGACGATCGCCGTGGATGATCTGGACGCCACCAGCCTGGACCTCGCCGCCGCCCGGATCGCCGGGCGGTTGACCAGCGGGACACTAGACCAATGACCGAAGCGATTACCGAAACACCGGTTCGCCTGACTTCCCTGGCCCACGGCGGCGGGTGCGGCTGCAAGCTGTCGCCCAAGGTGCTGCGGGAAATCCTGGCTGGTATGCCAGCCGCCGCGGCCTTCCCCAACCTGCTGGTCGGGACCGAGACCAGCGACGACGCGGCGGTTTGGCGGCTGAACGACGAGCAAGCGCTGGTGGCGACCACCGATTTCTTCATGCCCGTGGTCGACGATCCGCGCGACTTCGGCCGGATCGCCGCCACCAACGCGCTGTCGGACGTCTATGCGATGGGGGCGACGCCGATCTTCGCCCTGGCCATCGTCGGCATGCCGGTCGGCAAGCTGCCGGTCGAGACCATCGGGGCGATATTGGCTGGCGGAGCCGAGGTTTGCGCGGCGGCCGGAGTGCCGGTGGCCGGTGGCCATTCGATCGACAGCGTCGAGCCGATCTATGGCTTGGTGGCCCTGGGCCTGGTCCACCCCGACAAGCTGTTGAAGAACAACACCGCGCGCGCCGGGGACGTGCTTATCCTGACCAAGGCGCTGGGTGTCGGGGTGCTGAGCGCGGCGTTCAAGCAGGAGAAGCTGGACGCGGCGGGCTATGGCGCGCTGATCGCCTCCACCACCCAGCTGAACAAGGTCGGCGCCGAGCTGGCCGGCATGGCGGGCGTGCACGCGGTGACCGACGTCACCGGCTTTGGCCTGCTGGGCCACGCGCTGGAGATGTGCCGAGGCGCCGGGCTGGCGGGCGAGATCACCGCCACGCCGCCGATGCTGCCGGGAGTCGAAGCGCTGGCCAAGGCCGGGATGCGCACCGGGGCGGCGGTGCGCAACTGGGAGAGCTATGGCCATGAGGTGACGCTGGAGGCGGCGACACCGGACTGGCGCCGCGATATACTTTGTGATCCCCAGACCAGCGGGGGCCTGTTGATCGCCGTCGATCCGGCCGGCGCGGAGGCGGTGTTGACCCTGACGCATAGCCGGGGGTTCATGGCGGCGGCGAAGGTGGGCCAGATGGCGGAGGGCGGGGCCTCCATTCGGGTCAGGTTTCCGGCGTAACGGAGAAACCGGTGATGATACGACAGGCGCTGGTCCGGTTCGGCCTTCGATTCCCAGAGGAGGCCCAAGAAGGCCTGTTCGTCGAGCGCCTGGTGCGGACACATCTGCGGACCACCCAACTGTTCCTGGTGGCGGTGGTGTTCCTGTTCGGGGCTTTCACTTTGTGGGACCGGACCGTCGATCCGGTTGGCTGGCGGCGCGTGTTCGCGCTGCGCGAGTTCATCCTGACGCCGATCCTGGGCGGCGCGGCGGTGTTGCTGCTGTTTCGCCGGTTCTGGCCCTATCTGGAACTGATCGTCAGCGTGGCCATGACCACCATGTTGGCCGGGTTCACGGTGATATGCGCCCAGCTTGATCACGGGTTCCAGTATGGTGCGGCCGGCCTGCTGCTGATCTATTTCGGCGGGGCGGCGATCTTTCCGTTGCGGGTAATCTTCCTGGTGCTGCCCAGCGTGGTCAGCCTGGTCGGATTTCTGGGCGTCGAGGCCCTGGGCCACCACGAGGCCGGCGACATGATGATCGTCAACGCCCTGTGCATCGTCACCGCGGTGATCATCGTCGGCCTGAGCGCCGCCGGGCGTGAGCTGGCGGCGCGGCGCGAGTTCCTGACCGACCTGGCGCTGGACAGCAGCCGCGCGCGGGTCGACGACCTGCTGCATTCGATGATGCCGCGCGAGATCGTCAGCCGTATCCACGCCGGCGAGACCACCATCGCCGACATTCATGGCGAGGTCAGCATCGTGTTCGCCGACCTGGTCGGGTTCACCGCCATGTCGCGGAGCCTGACCGCCAGCCAGCTGGTCGACATGCTGAACAAGGTGTTTTCGCGGTTCGACGCCGCCGCCGGGACCCTGGGCATCGAGAAGATCAAGACCATCGGCGACGCCTATATGGCCGTCGGCGGGCTGGCCACCGGCGAGCAGGCCTACGAACATGCCGGCCGCATGGCGCAGTTCGCCCTGGCCATGCGCGACATCACCCGCGACCTGGCGGCCGAACTCAGCCTGCCGGTCGCCATCCGCATCGGCCTGCACGTCGGGCCGATCGTGGCCGGGGTGATCGGCATCAAGCGGCCGGCCTTCGACTGCTGGGGCGACGCGGTCAACGTGGCCAGCCGGCTGGAGCACGCCAGCGGGCCTGGAGGGATATTGATCTCCGAGGCGGCGTTCGAGCGGCTGCGCGACCGGTTCGCGGTGGAGGCGGCGCCGGCGGTGGAGTTGAAGGGCATCGGGCTTTCCAACGTGTATTTCCTGCATGGCCGACTGGCGGCTGGGGCGGCGGCGGCCTGAGTGGCGATGGCAACAAATGGCAACATCCTGGCCGCATCCGGGCAACATACGGGCCGCGGCCTGGCCGCG
>JANYFU010000383.1 GCA_025359665.1 Caulobacteraceae bacterium | reverse complement strand
TCCACGATCAGCACGGCGATCACGGCCAGCAGCAAGCCTTCGAAGCGCCAGGGTGAGAGGGGGGACCACAGGCGCAACGCCAGGATGAAACCCAGAACGAGGCTGGCGAGACCGATCGCCGCCCACGCCTGCCTCCAGGCCGGCGCGAGAAACCGAATCGCCGAGCTCAATCCCCCACTGATCGATGCGCGACTCGTCATGAAACCTCTGAATGTCGATGGCGGCATTGTAGAGGGATCGTCGCGCGGGCGCCACTTCCGCGCGGCCCGGTCGAAGCGTAGGAACCACCGCCATGACGGATCGGACTCTTCATATCATCGGCGGCGGACTGGCGGGGTGCGAGGCGGCCTGGCAGGCGGCCAACACCGGCGCCCGGGTTGTGCTGCACGAGATGCGCCCTGTCCGGGGCACCGACGCTCACGCCACCGATAAGCTGGCCGAACTGGTCTGTTCCAACTCGTTCCGGTCGGACGACTGGGAATATAACGCCGTCGGCCTGCTGCACGCCGAGATGAGGCGGATGGGCTCGTTGATCATGGCCTGCGCCGACGCCTGCCAGACGCCAGCGGGCGGTGCCCTGGCGGTGGATCGTGAAGGCTTCGCCCAGGCGGTGACCGCGCGGATTGAGGCCCATCCGGCGATCACGGTCGAGCGGGGCGAGGTGACGGCGATCCCGGCCGACTGGCGCCAGGTGATCATCGCCACCGGCCCCCTCACCTCTCCCGACCTCGCCTCGGCGATCCTGAAACTGACCGGCGAGGACGTGCTGTCGTTCTTCGACGCCATCGCGCCGATCGTGCATTTCGACACCATCGACATGGACGTGGCGTGGAAACAGTCGCGCTATGACAAGCAAGGTCCGGCCGGCGACAACGCCGCCTATGTCAACTGCCCGATGAACGCGGCCCAGTACGAGGCCTTCATCGACGCGGTGCTGGCCGGCCCCAAGAGCGAGTTCAAGAACTGGGAGCACGTGCCTTATTTCGACGGCTGCCTGCCGCTGGAGGTGATGGCCGAGCGTGGGCGCGAGACGCCTCGCCACGGGCCGATGAAGCCGGTGGGCCTGACCAACCCGCACCAACCTGGCGAAAAGCCGCACGCCGTGGTGCAGCTGCGTCAGGACAATGCGCTGGGCACCTTGTGGAACATAGTCGGTTTCCAGACCAAGCTGAAGCACGCCGCCCAGACCGAGGTGTTCCGGATGATCCCCGGCCTGGAGAAGGCGGTGTTCGCGCGGCTGGGCGGGCTGCATCGCAATACCTTTATCAACAGCCCCAAGGTGCTGGATGGCCAGCTGCGCCTGATCACCGATCCAAGACTGCGCTTCGCCGGCCAGATCACCGGTGTGGAGGGTTATGTGGAGAGCGCCGCGATCGGCCTGATGGCCGGGCGCATGGCCGCCGCCGACCTGGCCGAACAAGCGTTCCCGCCGCCGCCGCCGACCACGGCCCTGGGCGCCCTGCTCGGCCACATCACCGGCGGCCACCTCGACGCCGGCGCGCGGTCGTTCCAGCCGATGAACATCAACTATGGCCTGCTGCCGCCCATGGACCCGCCCAAGCGCGACGACGACGGCCGCCGATTCCAGCGCGGCGAACGCGGCCGGGCAAAGAAGAAGCTGATGAGCCAAAGATCTCTGGCGGACCTGGACGCCTGGGCGGTCGGGAACTGAAAGCCGGCCTCAGCTTGTCGGCCACTACGTCATGATGGTCGCGGCGTCGAAATAGTCGCGCCAAACAGTGATCCGGCCATTACGCACTTCAAAGGCGCCGGTTACCGGAAGCTCGACCCACTTGTCGGCTAGCTGGTGGCGGTCAAGCCGCTCCATGAAGACGATCGGCCCCGTCGCCGCCTCGCGCAGGACCTTGAACTCGTTCTCCAGGGTCGGGGCGAAGAACGGTTCTAGAACGGCGCGAATGCCCGCCGGGCCGTGGACAGTGCCGATCGGCGGCGGGTTGGTGTATTCGCAGTCGTCCGAAACCAGCTTGAGCGCGGTGTCATAGTCCAGCCGCTCCATGTCCTTCAGGAACTGGCGGACGACTTCGAGCGGGGTTTGGGATGACGTGTCCATGGGGTTCTCCTGGTTAGCATTGCAAGCCCATGTTCCGGACACCACGAAACCGCGCAATTACGTTGGGGGTCATCGTCGTATTGCGATAATTACGGTGACAGTCCACGAATTCGTCACAGTCCAGGGTCGAGGCAAATTTTGTCGGCGAATTAGTGCACTGTCACCGCAATATAGTCACACCCTCCCCGTGGTTACCGCCCACAACAACCTCAACTGCGTAAGTGCTGATAGCGCCTCGGCGGCTGGCGAACCCCTCCTGGCAAAGGCCGCGTGGGCGACGGCGGGAAAGGC
>JANYFU010000368.1 GCA_025359665.1 Caulobacteraceae bacterium | reverse complement strand
CAGTTCGGCGCGGCCGGCCCGGTTCTGATCGAACTCCGACAATCCCGGATGGCAGGGCGTACGGGTCATCCAAAGTAGGATCGGCTTGTCCGGCGACCGCTCAGCCTGATATCCGCCAATGTCCACCGGCATGTTCAGCCGTAGGGAGGTGTGATAGCCCCCGGGCGCCGTGACCGACGAAATTCCCAGCTTCTGGAACGCTGTCCAGTCGCGAAGAGCGACGCTGGTGTAGACCAGCGGAGTCTTCACGACCTTATGCAGGGCCGCCTTCTGAGTTTCGGGCAACTCGGGGCAAAGATACGGAATCATCATGTTCCATGACGCCAGCACGCAGGCCTTACCGGTGACGCGGAACACCTTGCCGCCACGGGTGTAGGCGACCTCGACGCCGCGCGAGGCGGCCGGATCGCCCAGATTTCGCGCCCTTACGCAAAGACTGGAAAGCCGGATACGCACGGCGTTGTCCGGCCGATCCAGGGCGGCGTAGTCGGCGCGGGCTGTTACCACGTCCTTGCAGTCCTGGCCGGGGATAGAGCCTGGAATGAGGGAGCGCACCAGCAGGCGAGCGATCGTCGCGTTGCCGTCCGGAAAGTGAAAGACATAGGACCCACCTTGGACATAACCAGCCGGGGTGAAACTCATGCGCGGCGTGGGATGGGGATCGAGCTTCAGGCCCGCGAACCCCGGCATCCCGAAACCCCAGCAATCCAGGGCAGAGACCGCGTCGATCCCCACACCCCATTCGCCCTGGGTATGGCTCTGGTAGAACGCCGCCACGATCGGCTCGACCTTGGCGACTTCAAGCAGATAGGTCCGGAAGCTGATCCGCGACAGCCGGTCCTTCTTTTCCGACGAGTTCATGCCGGGCATATAGTCGACCCGCCCGGTCTCGATGCGCAGGATATCGGCTCGGGCCGCTTCCGTAAGCGGCGCCTTGGCCAGGAAGTCGGGCCATGAGCCGCCGAGGCCGTCATAGGACGATGGCGCGCCGGTCGCCAGCCGATCCTCGCCGAAGGTTTCCTTGTCGAAGAACACGCCGTGCGTCAGCCCTAGAGAACGATAGACCTCGCGATGGTTGCAGGCCTCCGCCAGCTTGACCGGTTCGATACCCAGGGTTCTCAGCAGCCCGTCGGCCACCGGGCTGTAGGGCCTCGGGCTGTCGATCTCCAGGGTGCCGCCATTCATCAGGTGCAGCTTGCCGTCCAGGTGAAATTCGTTGCGCTTGGCGTGACCGCCGAAATCGTCATGGTTGTCGAGAATCAGGATGCGCGCGCCCGGTCGGGCCGCGCGATGGAAGTGCGCGGCGGCGAGGCCGCTGATCCCGCCGCCGACAATGATCAGATCATAGGCCTCGCCGGTATCGACCATGCCGGACGCTGCGGACCAGAATTCATTATCACGCAGAGCATGCGCGGCTTCGAACGAGCCTGGATGACTGCCACGCAAACCCGTCAACCCCGGTGGGTAATAGCAAGCAGCGTCCTGCGGCCAGGACGCCACTGCCGCGGCTTCGGCGCGGCCCGCCATTCCCAATCCCAACGCGCCGATCGCTACCGCCATCCCATTCAGGAAATCCCGGCGATCGATCGGCCTGTCCATGCCGAGAGCGTGATCACCGCGGCTGGTTGATTTCGACATTGGTGATTTCCTTCATAAGCGATCTCTCAGGGCGTACCAGAGCATGCCCAGAACATGCAGCGGACCCCGCAGCGCCACGCCGCCGGGAAATGGCGGCGGTTCAAGCTCCGCGAACAGGTCGAAGCGATCTGTCGCTCCCAGCACGGTTTCAGCCAGCAGCTTGCCCGCAAGGGTCGACAGGATGACGCCAAGGCCTGAATAGCCATGGGCGAACAGCACCTCGCCCTGGCGACCCACATGCGGCAGGCGAGTCTGGGTGACCGACACCAGACCACCCCAGGCATGGGCGATCGGCACGCCGCCAATCTGGGGGAACACCGCCTCCATATGGCCGCGCACAAAGGTGGCAATGTCCCGCGGCGGATCGGGTGTGTAGCGCTCGCCGCCACCGAAGATCAGCCGTCCGTCAGCGCTGAGCCGGTAATAGTTGACCACGAAGCGGCTGTCGGACACCGCGACATCATGAACGATCAGGGCGGACGGATCCTTCAGCGGCTCGGTGGCGGCCAAATAGTTGGCGACCGGCATGATGCGGTTATTCACCCGGGAGCAGAGACCCTGGAGCAGGGCGTCACCGGCTAGAATGGCGTGATCCGCACTGACCTCGCCCTGGTCCGTCCGTACACGGACATCACCTCGGTTTTCCAATCCCACGACGAGCGACCGCTCGTAAATCACCACCCCCGCCGCCCGCGCCGCCGCCGCCAGGCCCAAGGTGTAGTTAAGCGGATGCAGATGGCCACCACGCCGATCGAGAAGGCCACCGGCATAGGGCGTATCCACCTGATCGCGCGCCTGAGACGCTGAAAGCAAATCCACATAGGGATATCGCATGACCGTGGTCAGGCACTCGGCCTCGACCTCCATCCATACCATATCCCGCGCCTTGGCGGCTCCAAGCAGGTGGCCGGTGGTCTTCAGATCGCAGTCGATGTCGTACTGATCGATCAGCCCGGTCACCAGGTCCCGGGCTTCGAATGCAAGACCAAGCAGGGCTCGGGCTCGCTCCACGCCCAATGTCTTGACCAGATCGGCGGCGCCCTTGCGCAGGCCGGGAATGATCTGGCCGCCATTACGTCCGGAGGCGCCCCAGCCGATCTTGCCGCCCTCCAGAAGCACGACCGACAATCCCTGGCGGGCGGCATACAGGGCCGCCGACAGCCCGGTGCAGCCACCGCCCACCACCACCAGATCCGCTCGATGCTCGCCCACCAGCGCCGGGCATTCAATCCATGGCGCGGCGGTGGCCACATAGTAGGACGACGGCATAGCCAGGGTGTCGTTGAACCCCACGATCAGACCTTCAGCAGCAGATGGTCACGCTCCCACGAGCTGATCACCCCGCGATAGGCTTCCAGTTCGGCCTCCTTGATGGCGGCGAAGGATCGGAAGAACGGTTCACCCAGCAGCGCGCGAACCGGCGTGCAGGCGCTGAACCGCTCCATGGCTTCCTCCAGGGTCTTGGGCAGCGTACGGGCATGACGATAGGCGTTGCCGCCCTCCGCCGCCGCCGGCTCGATTCCCTCCTGGATCCCCAGGAAACCGCTGACCAGGGCGGCCGACATGGCCAGGTAGGGGTTGGCGTCGGCGCCGGGCAGGCGATTTTCGATACGTCGGTTTTCCGGGTCCGACAGCGGCACGCGCAGGCCGCAGGATCGGTTGTCCCGTCCCCACTGGACGTTGACCGGGGCGCTATGACTGGGCCGCATCCGCCGGAAGGAATTGACGTTGGGCGCGAACAGGGGCGCCACCCGGGGCAGATACGTCTGAAGGCCGCCGATGAACTGGCGGAACATCGCACTGTCCTCGCCGGAGGCCTGGGCGAACAGATTGGCGCCGGTGGTTTCGTCCACCACCGAGATATGCAGATGCATCGCGCTGCCGGGCTGATGCTCCATCGGCTTGGCCATGAACGTACCGTAGACCCCGTGGTTCAGCGCCACCTGTCGCACGATGCGTTTGAACACCAGCACCTGATCGGCCAGGGTGATCGCATCGCCGTGGATGAAATTCACCTCCAGCTGCGCGGCGCCCGATTCATGGATCAGGGTGTCGACGTCCAGGCCGGCGATCTCGGAGTATTCATAGATGTCGTCAATCAAATCCTCGTATTCGGTGATCGCCTCCAGGCCGTAGGGCTGCGGCGAAGTCTCGGCTCGCCCAGACCGGCCAGTTGGAGAGGTCAACGGCAGATCGGGATCCGGATTGAGGGCGGTTAGATAGAACTCAAGCTCTGGCGCAACCACGGGCCGCCAGCCCTTGGCGCGATACAGGGCCAGCACCGATCCCAGAACGTGCCGGGGAGACGACGCCCACGGCCGGCCGTCCGGGTGGTCGGCATCGGCGAACACGAAGGCGGTCGGCGTTTTCATGCCGGGGGCGATCCGGGCCGTGGCGACATCGGGCCGCAGCACCATGTCCGGGTCGGAGAACGCCTCGTCGTCGCCCTCCACGTCGGCGTATTCGCCGGTGACGGTTACCGCGAACACGCTGCTGGGCAGGCGCAGGGCGCCATCGCGCGAGGATTGCAGGAACTTGGCCGCCGGCAGCACCTTGCCTCGCAGGACCCCGTTGATATCCGGGATCAGGCACTCGACCTCGGCGATACCGTTGTCCTTGACCCAGCGCGTCAGTTCGTCCATCGCGACTCCTGCGATCACAGTTTGAAAGCCCACGATCACGCGGACCACCCCCCGCCGTCAATGGGGTGCGCCGGTCAGGAGGGAATGCAATGCCGGAAAGCGAGGTCTTGGTGGGTTCAGCGGCTCCGGACGAAGAACCGCCGATGCACGCCAGCATCTACGAAGAGCTGCGGCGGCGGCTGATCACAGGCAAGGTCGTACCGGGCGTCGGGCTTTCGACCCGCGGCCTGGCGCTGGAACTCGGCGTCAGCCAGATGCCGGTCCGTGACGCCCTCAGCCGCCTTTCCGCCGAAGGCGCCGTGGTGATCCGCTCAAAGCGCAAGATCGAGGTGCCGCCGATGACTCGGGACCGTTTCGCCGATCTGCTGGACTGCCGCCTGTTGCTCGAGCCGGTCGCCGCCATGGCCGCCCTGCCCCATATCGACACCGAAACCCTCGCCCAGCTGCGCCGTATCGACGCCGACCTCGACCGGGCCATCGAGACCGGAGACGTGATCGCCTATATGGAATGCAATTCCGCTTTCCACTTTGGCCTCTACCGGGCCAGCGGCCGCACGACGCTGAACCGGTTGATCGAGACCTTGTGGCTGCAATTCGGGCCGTTCATGCGCACGGTCTACAGCGACTATGGCGCCGCCAAGCTGATCGACCAGCACAGGCTCGCCCTCGACGCCATTGAGGTTGGCGACGGCGAGGCTCTACGCCGAGCTATAGCCTCGGACATCGCCGATGGCATGGGACTTATCGGACATCGCGGGCTTGAGAGCGACATAGTTACCTGAGCTTCGGACTACTCAGGCGCGGCGGCGGCGCGGCTGAAACGGATGGTCACGCGCATGCCCTGGCCCGGCCTCGACTCGACCTGGAGATCGGCCTTGGCGTTGGCGCGCAGAGACTGCACGATCAAACCGCTGAGTTTGCCGGCGCTCGGCCAGTGGGTATCGGACGGCAGGCCGACGCCATCGTCACCCACCATTACCCGGCAGCCTTCACCATCGGTCAGGCTGTGAACCGATATGGTGCCGCCATCCCGTCCGACGAAGGCGTATTTGAGGGCGTTGGTCAGTAGCTCGTTGACCACCAGGCCCGTGGGCATCGCGACGTTGACCGACACCGGATAGACATCGACCTTAAGATCGAGGCTGATCCCTTCGACGCCGTGTGATCGCAACACCGATGACGCGATCTGGCTGAGATAGACGCCCAGATCGACCTCGTCGCTCTGGCCATCGTCGGACAGCGTTCGGTAGAGAAGCTGGATCGCTTCGATCCGTCCGGCCAGGCGATCGAAGGGCGCGGTGTCGATGCGGCCCCGGGCGTTGCGCGCCTCGATGCGCATCAGGGCGGCGATCAGTTGCAGATTGTTTTTGACCCGATGCTGGATCTCCCGCAGCAGCATGTCCTTGTCGCGGATCTGAAGCTCGAAGGCCTCCCGTTGACTGCTCTCGTGCTGCCCGACATTCACCAAGGCCGCCAGGCGATACGTCGGCGTTCCGTCATCATCCTCGATAACGTTCGAATAGGCGTCGACCAGAACCCGTTCGCGGCCCTCATGTTCGATGGCGAAGGTGCCGACGAAATCCCGTCCCTCGACCAGGGCGTGGCCCAGGTCGCGTTCCGCGTCGCCGTCCCCGACTTCGACTCCGCGAAGGTCGATCCAGGAGCCTCTAAGCACATCGGCCACGGCGTAACCCGACACCTTCTCAAACTCCGGATTGGCGTAGACGATACGCTCGCGGCCCTTCAAAGCCGATACGATGATGGCGATGGGAACCTGGTCGAGAAACTTCAGAAAAGCGTCGCTTTCGAGCGCGCTGGCGAGGTCGGGCGTGGCCAGAAGAGATTCAACCTGCTCAGCTTTTTCAGCGTCGGCGCTCATGTACGCAATCCTAGTTGGTCCCGGTCTCGCTTAGCGGAACTGGCTTTGCAAAACTGGAACTGCCTCGTCGAGCGACTTGCGGATGATCCCCAGAATCTGGTCGATCTGGTCCTTCGAGAGGATCAAAGGCGGGCTCATCACCACCGTGTCGCGCACCGCCCGCACCATCAGCCCGTTCTGGATGCACAGATCGCGCACGATCGGACCGGCCTTGCCGGGAACGCCGCCGAAGCGGTGGTTGGTTCCCTTCTCCGAGACGATCTCCACCGCGCCAATCAGGCCCAGGGACCGTGTCTCGCCGACCAGCGGGTGACCGGCCAACGCAGCCAGACCCTTGGCCAGATAGGGGCCGGTGTCGGTCTTCACCCGCCCGACCAGATCTTCCCTCTCCATGATTTCCAGGTTCTTCAGCGCCACCGCCGCCGAGGTCGGGTGACCAGAATAGGTATAGCCGTGAACAAAATCGCCGCCCTTCTCTCGCAGGGTCTCGACGATATGGTCGGCCACGCCGACCGCCGAGATCGGCAGGTAGCCTGACGAAATACCCTTGGCCATGCTGACCAGATCGGGCTTCACGCCATAGTGCTGGAATCCGAACCAGGAACCCAGCCGCCCGTAGCCGCAGATCACCTCGTCGCAGATCAGCAGAATCCCGTATTTACGGCACACCGCCTCGACCGCCGGCCAATAGCCATCGGGCGGGATGATCACGCCGCCGGCGCCCTGCACCGGCTCGCCGATGAAGGCCGCGACATTCTCTGGTCCGACCTCCAGGATGCGCTGTTCGATGGCGTCCACGGCCCGGTCGCGAAACGCCGCCTCATCCTCGCCAAAGCCCTCCTGAAACGCGTAGGGCTGCATCACATGCTCGATACCCGGCACCCAGGGTCCGCCCTGGTCGTGCATGGCCTTCATGCCTCCCAGGCTGGCGCCTGCGATAGTCGAGCCGTGATAGCCGTTGACGCGGGAGATGATGATATTGCGGTTCGGCTCGCCCTTCACCTGCCAGTAATAGCGAGCCAGGCGGATGATGGTGTCGATCGCCTCGGAACCGGAATTGTTGAAAAAAATGTGCTGCAGATTGCCGCCCAGTAGCGAGGCGACCTTGGCCGCCAGCTGGATCGTGGTCGGCGCGGCGGTCTTGAAGAAGGTGTTGTAGTAGGGCAGCTCCAGCATCTGCTCATAGGCCGCTTCGGCCAGTTCCTTGCGGCCATAGCCGACCTGGACGCACCAGAGCCCGGCCATACCGTCCAGGATCGCGTTACCGTCGCCGTCGAAGATGGTGCATCCGTCGGCGCGGGTGATGATCCGGCTGCCACCCGCGTCGCGCTGCAGCTTGTAGTCGGTCTGAGCCGGCAGATGGTGCGCCACGTCGAGGCGGCGAAGTTCGGCGATATCGTAGTTTCGGGGGGTCACTGGAAAGGTTCCTTGGCGTTCAGGCGCTGGCCAGTTCGCCCCTCAGGGCCTGGCCGAGAATATGGAAGAAGGCTTGCGAGTCCGGGTTGTCGGCTGTCCGCCATTCGGGGTGCCACTGGACGGCCAGCACCGGCGCCCCGTTGACTCGGGCCGAGACGGCTTCGACGACCCCGTCGGGAGCCCGGGCCTCGACCGTCAGTCCCTCGCCCAGGCGACCGGAGCCCTGGAAATGCACCGAATTGACGCGCAGCTTGTCCCGTCCCAACGCGCGCGCCAGAACCCCACCGGATGTCAGGGCGATGTCATGCTGGTGGGCGAACATGTCGTCGAACGTCGCCTCCAATGGCGCGTGATGTGCAAGAATAGTCGGATTTTGGCTGGTGTCGCGCCGCAATGAGCCACCGAAGGCGACGTTGACTTCCTGGAATCCCCGGCACACTCCGAGCACCGGCCGGCCCAGATCAAGCATCGCCGCGATCAGATCGAACGTCATCGAATCCCGGGCCGGATCGAACGGACCCTCGGCGTCCGCCGCCCCGGCCTCACCGTAGCGGCCGGGCTCGACATTAGACGGACTGCCGGTCAACAGCAGGCCATCCAGTCGCGGCGCCACCTCGCGGGCGGTCATCAGGTCGGGCAACGCCGGAACCAGCAGGGCGGCCACGTCGCCCCACTGCATCGCGGCGGTGACATAGCGGTTGATCACCGCCTGACCGAACTCCGTTCCCATGCGGCGGGTGCAGCAGGTGACGCCTAAGACGGGACGTGCGGTGGTCATGACAGCAGCACCGCTGGCGAACAGGCGTGCCAGGCCAGCCAGACCGGCTCGTCCCAGGTAAAATCCTCTTGATCACGGCGGGTAAGATTCGAGCGCAGAGCCTTCAACGATCGTCCTCCCTCGACGGCCACCTCATAGACCGACTCGCTGCCCAGATAAGCGATCTGGCGGATGACGCCAGGAACGAGGTTGCAGCCTTCTGGGGTGTCTTCCAGCACCGGCGCAGCGCGTCCTTCGCCGCGCTTGTGCAGCTCGATCTTTTCTGGCCGAAGGGCCACCCAGACCGTGCTCTCATGCGCGCCGGTGACGCCGTGATCTAGAAAGACCCGGGTCGGCAGGTCCGGCGAGACCACCACCGCGTGATCGGGCTCGTCCACCTCCAACTTCCCCTCGAACATGTTCACCGAGCCGATAAAATCGGCCACGAAGCGGGAATTGGGGAACTCATAGAGATCGCTGGGCGTGGCCACCTGCTGCAACAGCCCGCGGTTCATCACCGCGCAGCGCGTGGCCATCGCCAATGCCTCATCCTGGTCGTGAGTGACGAACAGGAAGGTGATTCCGACCTTTTCCTGCAGCTGCGAAAGTTCCGAGCGCATCGCCTCGCGCAGCTTGGCGTCCAGAGCCGAAAGGGGTTCGTCCAGCAGCAGTACACGGGGTCGCTTTACCAACGCCCGGGCAAGGGCGACGCGCTGGCGCTGACCACCCGACAGCTGATCGGGCTTGCGGGCGCCGTAGCCGTCGAGCTTGACCAGACCCAACGCTTCCTCGACCCGACGAGCCCGCTCGGGAGCCGCCACGCCGTCGACCTTGAGGCCGTAAGCCACATTGTCGGCTACCGTCATGTGCGGGAACACCGCATAGGACTGGAAGACCATGTTCACGGGCCGTTTGTTGGGCGGCGTGCGGCTGATGTCCTCGCCGTCGATCAGAATCCGACCCTCTGAAGGGGTCTCGAACCCGGCCAGCATGCGCAGCAGGGTGGTCTTGCCACAACCGGAGGGGCCGAGCAGGGCAAAGAACTCCCCCTCCTCGATTGAGAGCGACACGCCATCCACGGCCAGCACCTTGCCATAGCGCTTGGTGACGTTCTCGAAGCGGATGATGGTCTTTCCGGTGGTCATCTACAGCACCTCCCCGGCCTCGAGCGTCGCCACCGACCCGCCAGAGACGCGCAGGGCGACGGCCGTCAGCGCCACGGTTACCACGATCAATATGGTGGAGGCGGCGTTGACCTCCGGCGTCACCGAGAACCGGACCATGGAATAAACCTTAACCGGAAAGGTAGTGGTGTCGGGGCCGGAGGTGAAAAAGGTGATCACGAAGTCGTCCAGGCTGAGCGTGAACGCCAATAACGCACCGGCCAACAGGCCCGGGCGCATGTGCGGCACGATCACATCCCAGAATATTCGCCATTCTCCCGC
>JANYFU010000344.1 GCA_025359665.1 Caulobacteraceae bacterium | reverse complement strand
AACGCCATCGTTGGCGGCTCTCCACCGATTGCGGTGGGCGCGGCCCTGACCCAGAAGCTGAAGAAGACCGGCAAAGTAGCCGTGGCCTTTTCCGGCGACGGGGCTTCCAACCAGGGCACCACCTTCGAGGCCCTGAATATGGCGGTGGTGCTGGGGGTGCCGGCGATTTTCGCCTTCGAGAACAACGGCTATGGCGAACACACCGCCGCCAGCTACGCGGTCGGCGCTCCCTCGATCGCCGAGCGGGCCAAGAGCTTCGGTATGCCCGCCGAAGTGGTCGACGGATCGGATTTCTTCGCCGTCCACCAGGCCATGGGCCGGGCTCTTGAGCGTGGACGGGCCGGAGAAGGGCCTTATGCGCTGGAGATCGTCTGCTCGCGCTTTCTCGGCCACTTCATCGGTGACCCCCAGGGCTATCGCCTGCCCGAGGAACTCGTCCAGGCCAGGGCCAACGATCCGCTGCCTCGCTTCCGCACCGGCGTCACGGAGGCCGGCGTTCTGGAGCATGCCGATCTCGACAGTATCGAGCGGGAGGTGCTGGCCGAAGTGGAGGACGCGGTGGGACAGGCCATGGCGGCCGATCGTCCCAACATCAACACCCTCGAAACAGACGTCTACGTCAGGTATTGAAATGTCAAAGAAAACCTACAGTCAGGCGATCAACGAGGCCCTGCGCCAGGAGATGCGGCGCGACCCCACTGTGATCATTATCGGCGAGGATGTGGCCGGCGGCCATGGCGCTTCGGGAGACACCGGCGGGGTGGGCGGGGTGTTCGGCCTGACCAAGGGCCTCTACACCGAATTCGGTCCCGAGCGGGTGCTCGATACCCCGATCAGCGAAAGCGCGATCATCGGCGCCGCCTCGGGCGCGGCGGTGACCGGCATGCGCCCGGTGGCCGAGATCATGTTCGTCGACTTCGTCGGCGTCTGTTTCGACCAGATCTACAACCAGGCGGCAAAGTTCCGCTACATGTTCGGGGGCAAGGCCAAGACTCCGATGGTGATCCGCACCGCCATCGGCGCCGGCCTGCGTGGCGGCGCCCAACACAGCCAGACGATGCATCCGCTGTTCACCATGGTGCCCGGCCTCAAGGTCGTCATGCCGGCCAATCCCTATGACGCCAAGGGCCTGCTGATCAGCGCCATTCGCGATGACGACCCGGTGATCTTCATGGAGTCCAAGCTGCTCTACGGCATGGAGGGTGAGGTTCCGGATGAGGCCTATCGGGTTCCCTTCGGCGAAGCCAATATCGTTCGCGAGGGCAAGGATCTGACCTTCGTCGCCTTCGGCGCCATGGTTCCCCGGGCGATGACGGTGGCAGCGGCCCTGGCCGCCGACGGAATCAGCGTCGAGGTGATCGACCCGCGCACCACTTCCCCGCTGGACGAGGACGCGATCCTGGATAGCGTCGCCAAGACCGGCCGCCTGGTGATCATCGACGAAAGCCCGCCGCGTTGCGGCCTGGCCGCGGATATCGCATCGATGGTGGCCGAAAAGGGCTTCCGTTCGCTTAAGGCGCCGATCGGCAAGGTGACTTGTCCCCATACCCCGGTTCCTTTCGCCCCCAATCTTGAAGACGAATATATGCCCAATCCCCGCCGGATCGAGGCGGCGGCCAGGGCCGTCTTCGGCTACGCCTGATCCCTCCGGGGTCGCGAGCGACAGAGGAGCACGCCATGACAGAAACCTTCGCTGAACGCCTGCACCAGACGAGGTTGGGGCTGGGACGGCGCATCGTTGAACATATCCGCCGAGGAACCAGCGATCTGGCCCTGGCGGCGATGCGCAACGACGTCTCGGTCTATATCGACCCCGTCCGGCACGCCGCCGAACGCCAAGTCCTGTTCCGCGAGACACCGGTGGTCGCCTGTCTGTCCAACGAGATCAAGGAGCCGGGCCAGTTCCGCACCTTTGACGAGACCGGCGTTCCGATCGTCGTGGTTCGCGGTCGCGACGGTGAGGCGCGCGCGTTCCTGAACGTCTGTCTGCATCGTGGCGCGAGGCTGGTTCGCGATACGGAAGGCAAGGCCAACCTGTTCACCTGCTGGTTCCACGGCTGGTCGTACGCAGTGGATGGCAAGTTGGCCGCCGTTCCGGAAGCGGAACGGTTCACCGACTCGGACGGCGCCAGCGCCCTGACCCAGAGTGGCCATCTGATCGCCGTGCCCGCCGCCGAACGTTACGGCCTAGTGTTCGTCCAGGCGACACCCGGCTCGACGATGGACATCGACGCCCATCTCGGCGACTTCGGGCCTCAACTCGAACTGCTGGAACTGGGAAAGGCCGAGCGGGTCAAGGATGGCGTCCTGCCGGTGGCTTCCAACTGGAAATACGCGCTCGACACCTATGGCGAAGGCTATCATTTCGCCGCCCTGCACAAACAGACCCTGGCGCCCTACTTCCGTAACGACATCACCGTCTATGACAGTTTCGGACCGCACCACCGCGTGCTGTTCGTCTCACGGGACATGGAGAGTTGGGCCGATCGCCCCGAAGCGCAGTGGGGCGTCGATGACGCCCTCGGCGGCATCCACTACATCTTTCCCAATACCATCCTGTTCGCCGGCAGCGTTTCTCCCGGCAAGCGGTACTACACCACCTTCCGCCACTTTCCTGGCGAAACCCCGGGCAAAACCAAGACCTATAAGACCATCTACGCACCAGGCGGGGTCAAGAACGACGAGCACCGCAAGGAGGTCGAGGACGCGTGGGACGCCACCGCCCATGTGGTCCGCACCGAGGACTATGTGGTCTCCGCCGAAGGCTATCGGAACCTGGTGGCGCTGCCGGCCGGATCCAGCGTGGTCTACGGACGACAGGAACTGAGCCTGCAGAATGTTCACCGGGCGCTCGCAGCCGCCATCGGCATGCCGTTGCCGCCGGTAGCCGTCGCAAACGCGCCGCTGCGGGAGGCCGCCGAATGACCCGCGCGCCCAGGATCGCCGACCTCGGCGAGATCATGCAGCTGGCCTATGTGCCGGCCGACTTCGACGCCGCGTTGAAACACTGGATCGAAGTCATGGGCGCCGGCCCGTTCTTCGCCCTCGACCACGTCAAGCTGGAAGGCGTGAAATATCGCGGCGCGCCCTCCGACATCGATTTCTCCATGGCGCTTGGCTACTGGGGCGACATGCAGATCGAGTTGATCCGCCAGCACAATGACGCACCGTCGATCTACAAGGCTTGGCGCGACGAGGGCTATGAGGGCCTGCAGCATGTCTGCATTCTGGTCGACGACATGATCCACGCTCGCGCCGTCTGCGTCGGGTCTGGCGCCGTCGTGGCCCAGGAAGGCCTGGTGGCGGGCGGCGGCGAAGTGATCTACGTCGATACCGGCGGCGGCCCCGGGACGATGGTCGAAATCCTCAAGCCCGGCGCTGGCAGTCGCGCGTTCTTCACCATGATGCGCGACGCCGCCCGTGACTGGGACGGCTCCGATCCGTTCCGGCGGCTAGGCTAGCCCTCATAATCCCACATTTTATCTGGAAGCGTTCATGACCCTGACTAATCGCCAATGGCTGATCAATGGCCGGCCCAACGGCCGCAGCCTTATCGATGACGACTTCAAGCTGGTGGAAAGTTCGGTCGCCGAACCCGGCGACGGCGAAGTGCTGGTCAAGACACTCTACCTGGCCTTCGATCCCGCCCAGAAGGGTTGGATGGAGAACATCGGCGGGTATGTCGCCCCAACCGAGATCGGCGAAGTGATGCGCGGCGGTGGGTTGGGCGAGGTCGTGGCGTCCGGTTCAGCCAGCTTCGCGCCCGGCGACAAGGTCACCGGCATGCTGCGCTGGCAGGACTATGCCACGCTGCCGGCCAAGGAACTGCTGAAAGTCGCCGACGACGATTTGCTCACCGCCAATCTGGGCGTGCTCGGCACCACGGGCCTGACTGCCTTCTTTGGCCTCAACAAGATCGGCAAACCGTTCCCGGGCGACACCCTGGTGGTGACCGGCGCGGCCGGCGCCACCGGCTCCGTGGTTGGCCAGTTGGGCAAGCTGGCCGGATGCCGCGTGGTCGGTGTGGCTGGTGGCCCGGCCAAGTGCGCGTGGCTGGTGGATGAGCTCGGCTTCGACGCGGCTATCGACTACAAAGCGGCCGGCATCCGCGCCCAGGCCCACGCCGCGGCGCCGGACGGCATCAATGTGCTATGGGATAACGTCGGCGGCCCGGCCTTCAACACCCTGCTCGCCCAGCTCGCCATGCATGCGCGGGTCGTCGTTTGCGGTGGCATCTCCCGCTATGAGCTGGGCAAGATGCCGGCCGGACCGGAGAACTATTTCAACCTGATCTTCAAGCGCGCCTCGATGGAAGGCTTCATCCTCACCGACTTCCAGGCCGAGTTCCCCTGGGCGCGGGGGCGTCTGGTGGAATGGATCCGCGCCGGTAAGCTTCGCTACAGGGAAGACATTCAGCACGGCCTGGAGAACGCGCCGCTGGCGTTGCGGCGGCTGTTTCAGGGCGATAATTTCGGCAAGCAGCTGCTGAAACTCTAGAGACCGCCAGATGCCCGCCATCCGCTACGGCGAACCCATGAACGTGCTGGTGGTCGCCAAGGGACACCCTTACGAGCGCGACGTCTTCATGGCGATGTTCGACACTCTGCCGGGGATCGCCTGTTCGCTGGTGGAGCAGCCGGCAGCGCAAAGGCTGATGAATCCGGACGGCATGAAGGGCTTCGACGTCCTGGTGCTGTATGACATGCCGGGCCTCGACTTCGCCGCGCCGGAGCGGCCTGGCTATGTGGAGCCCGATCCCGATTTCGTGGCCGGCTTTCTCGCTCTGCTCGACCAGGGCAAGGGCGTCGTCGCCCTGCACCACGCGATCGCCGGCTGGCCAGCCTGGCCGGAATACGCCGAGCTGCTTGGCGGCCGTTTTCTCTATCGTCCCGGCCGGTTGCGCGGAACCGATCGTCCCGATTCCGGCTATCGGCACGATGTCGAGCACGAGGTCTCGGTGCTTGATCCCATCCATCCGATCGTCGCCGGCCTGCCTGATCGTTTCACCCTGACCGACGAGCTCTATCTGGGCGAGGTGTTCGAGGACTTGGTCCAGCCCTTGCTGTCCTCCGGGGCGCTTTTCACCAGGGATCGCTTCTATTCCGCGACGCTGGCAGTGAACGGTTCGATGTTTTCCAATACGGGATGGAGCCATGCGGACGGCTCGAATCTGATCGGTTGGACCAAGCGCGCGCGGCGCAGCCCGCTGGTCTATCTCCAGCCCGGCGACGGCCCGGCAGCCTATGAGAATTTGCACTACCGGCGGCTGGTCGAGAACGCGATCCGATGGGCCGCCTCTCCGGAGGCGCTCTCCTGGGCGCAACGCGAGAAGCCCTGAAATCGACAACAGTTTCTTAAACAAACAAGGATGACTTTTTTTGGAGACGCACTATGGTGGGTGCGGGTGGAAAAGTTGAAGGGTCGGTCATGAGCATTGCCGTTGCGGACGGTCTGTTCCTCGAAAGCGCCGATGGGATCGTGCTGATGGCCGGGCGGCGCAAGGCCGATGGCGAGATGCGGTTTCCCATGCCCAAGGGTCCCGAGGCGGCGCTGTATGACGCCATGCGGCTGGCTCCGGAGGGCAAGCTCTGGTCCTACACCGTGCAGCGCTTCCGCCCCAAGACGCCCCCCTATATTGGGGACGACGACGACAAGAGCTTCAAGCCCTTCGCGGTCGGTTATGTGGAATTCCCGGGCCAGGTGATCGTCGAGGGCCGCATCCTCGTGGACGATCCCGCCACCCTGAAGATCGGGCTGCCGATGAAGGTGGCGCTTGAGGCGTTTCCCACCTCCACTCGGGGCGATGTCATCACCTACGCCTTTCGCCCTGTCTGAAACCTAGGGAGCCAGATTCAAGATGACGGATGTTCATATCGTTGGCGCCGGAATTCACGCTTTCGGCCGTACGCCGGACATGACCGGTCTCGACCAAGGCGTGTTCGCCGTTCGCGAGGCCCTGGCTGACGCCGGCGTCAATTGGGCCGACATGCAGTTCGCTTTCGGCGGCTCCTCGGCGGCGGGCAGCGCCGACGCCGCCCTGCCTAGGCTAGGCCTGACCGGCGTGCAGTTCATCAATATCTCCAACGGCTGCGCCACCGGCGGCTCGTCGCTGCTGTCGGGCTACTGGGCGATCAAATCGGGGGAGTTCGACATCGGTGTCGTTCTCGGCTTCGATAAACACCCACGCGGCGCCTTCAACGCCGATCCCGAGGCCTCGGGTCTGCCGATGTGGTACGGCGAGACCGGCATGATGCTGACCACCCAGTTCTTTGCAATGAAGATCCGCCGCTACATGGACCTGCATGGCATAAGCAACGCCAGCCTGGGCCGCGTGGCGGTCAAGGCTTTTGAGAACGGCGCCCTGACACCACACGCCTGGCGACGTGATCCGGTGGATCTGGACACGGTTCTCAACAGTCAGATGGTCTCCGATCCCCTGACCAAGTTCATGTTCTGCTCGCCGGCCGAAGGCGGCGTCGCCATGATCCTGGCGTCGGACAGAAAGATGCGTGAGCTTGGCCTGACCGGCCCGAAGGTGCGGGGCGCGGCGGTCCGCACTCGCCCCCGCGGCTCGTTCGAGGTGTTCGCTCCCTCTCTTGATGTGGAACGCGGTGTCGCGCCGACCGTACTGGCGTCGAAAGCCGCCTATGAAATGGCCGGTGTCGGCCCCGATGAGATCAACGTGGCCCAGATCCAGGATACCGAATCCGGCGCCGAGATCATGCACATGTCGGAGAACGGCTTCTGCGCCGACGGCGAACAAGAGGCTTGGCTGACCGACGGCGTCACCAGCCTGACCGGTCGGTTGCCGGTCAACACGGACGGCGGCTGCCTGGCTTGCGGCGAGCCGATCGGAGCGTCTGGTCTGAGACAAGTCTATGAAAACGTTCAGCAACTTCGGGGGCGCGCCGAGGGTCGCCAAGTGGCGAACGCCAAGCTCGCCTACAGCCAGGTCTATGGCGCGCCCGGCCTGTCGGCCGTGGCTATTTTGGAAGCCTGAGGACAAAGCGGATGGACGGATCTCACAGCCCCTACCGGCCCGACCGGCATCCTTCGGAATCCTACGAGGATATCCTCTGCCGCGATACGCGGCCGATTCCCGACCATCTTCGCCAGGGACCCGTTCCCGATGTCGGCGTCGATCCGGTTCCCGCCTCGCGCTATTTCAGCCCGGAATATTTCCAGAAGGAAGTCGATCACGTCTGGTCGAAGATCTGGCAGATGGCTTGTCGTGAGGAGGAAATCCCCAAGGTCGGCGACTATGTGATCTATGAGATCGTCGGCAAGTCGCTGATCGTCACGCGCACCGCGACAGATGAAATCAAGGCCTTCTACAACACCTGCCTGCATCGCGGCCGCAAGCTGGTGACTCTGAACGGCTGCAAGGACGAGTTCCGCTGCCCCTATCACGGCATAGCCTGGAACACCGACGGCTCCTTCAAGGACAACCCCATCGGCTGGGACTTCCCACAGTGGGAAGGCCGCGACATGAACTTGCCCCAGGCCAGGGTCGGAACCTGGGGCGGTTTCGTGTTCATCAACATGGACCCCAACGCCAAGCCGCTGATGGAGACGCTGGGGACCCTCGCGGAGCATTTCGAGCGCTACGACTATCCAGGCCGCTACAAGGCCATCCATGTCTCCAAAGTGGTGCGCTGCAACTGGAAAGCTCTGGCCGAGGCGTTCATGGAGAGCCATCACTCGGTCACCACCCACCCCCAGATCCTGCCGTTCCTGGCTGACGCCAACAGCCAGTACGACATCTTCGACGACTTCGTTTCGCGCCAGTTCTCGGCCTCCGGAGTGCCGAGCCCCTTTGTCCACGACAAGAACTACACGCCGACCGAGATCATTCAGGCAATGGGCGGCCAGGGTGGCGGCAGCCGTCGCCGCGGCTTCGAGGAGGGGCAATCCGAAGTGCCCGATGGTGTTTCGGCGCGCGCCTTCGCCGCCCAGCAGCAGCGTAACGCCCTGAGCGCCGAGGATGGCCACGACTATTCGGAATGTTCGGACGCAGAGCTAGGTGACGCTCTGCTCTACAACGTCTGGCCGAACATGAGCTTCTGGGCCGGCTACAACCCCAACCTCGTCTATCGCTGGCGCCCGAACGGCCGCGATCCCGATAGCGGGATCATGGACGTGATCATGCTCAAGCGCGCGCCGAAGGAAGGCCCGCGGCCAAAGCCGGCCCCCGTCCATGAGCTTGGAATCGACGACGCCTGGAGCGAGGCGACCGAGCTTGGCGGCCTGGCCGGGATTTTCGAGCAGGACATGGGCAATCTTCCCTATGTCCAGGAAGGCCTGCACGCCTCGGGCAACGGTCTGGTGCACTTCGGCAAATACAGCGAGATGCGCATCCGCCACATGCACCACATGATCGAACGCTACATCGCCGAGGGCGAGGCCGCGCGCGGGCGATAGGCCTATTTCGCCTTCATCGCCGCCATCACCGAGGCCGTGATCTCCTCCCGCGTCGGGTTGCGGCGCAGGGTCAGGCCGCCGTTCACCTGCAGGTTCTGGCCGGTCATGAAACACTCGTCACTGGCCAGCCACACGGCGGCGGCGGCGATATCGTCCGAGGTGCCGATGCGCCCGAGCGGATAGCATGAGGTGAAAGCTTCATAGACGCCAGGAGTCTGTTTGGCGCTGGCGGTCATCGGGGTGTCGGTCAGGCCGGGCGAGATCGAATTGGCCCGGATGCCCTTGGCCCCGAACTCATTGGCGATGCAACGGATCACATGATCGGCACCGGCCTTGGCCCCCATGTAGGCGGCATGGTCGTTGAGCATGATCGTGGCCGTGGCGGAACTGATCTGGATGATCGAGCCCCCCTGGTCCATCGCCCCGATCATGGCCTGGTAGAAATAGAACGGGCCGATGAACTGCAGGGCGGTCATGGTCTCCAGTTCCTCCTGGGTGTTGTCGAGGAAGGGCTTCAAGAGACCCCAGCCGGTAGCGTTGACACCGATCTGGACGTTTCCCATTCTTTCCTTCGCCGCTGCCCCCATGGCGAACACCTCGTCGCGCCGAGTGATATCGCAATGGACCCATTCTCCGCCGATCTCCCTAGCGAAGCGCGCCAGTTCATCGTCCTTGCGCCCGGCCACCAGCACCTTGGCGCCCTCATCGACGAGCCGTCTGGCGATCACTTGGCCCATGTTGCCAGCGCCGGCCGCGCCCAGCACCACCGCGCCCTTGCCTTGCAGACGACCCATGACCCGACTCCTTGAATGTTGAATGGTTTTAAGTGGGTTCAGATGCCGGGGTGGCCGGCCATCATGCCGCCGTCCACCAGCATCTCGGCGCCGGTGACATAACTGGACTCGTCGGAGGCCAGGAACACCGCCATGGCGGCGATCTCCTCGGGCCGACCCATCCGGCCCATGGGCGACATGGCGTTGAAGGCCGAGATCAGCTGAGGCGCCGCCTGGAGAGCGGGGGCGAGGATCGGCGTATCGGTGGCGCCAGGGTGCAAGGAGTTGCAGCGGATGGCGTAGCCGGCCCGGGCGCAATGCACGGCCACCGCCTTGGTCAGCAGCCGCACCGCGCTCTTGGTCGAGGAATAGGCGACGTCACCGGGCAGGGCGCCGTAGGCCGCTGTCGAGGCGGTATTGATCAGGCTGCCGCTCGGTCCGCCGGGATTTGCCTTCATCAGCCGTATGCCGGTCTGGCATCCCAGCATCACCCCGGTGAGATTGATGCCGATCACACGGTTCCAGGTAGCCAGATCCACGTCCTCGATCGATTGACCGCAGACGACACCGGCGTTGTTGAACACCACGTCGAGTCGACCATGACGATCATGGATTTCGGATGCGGCCTTTCGCCAATCCGGCTCATGAGCCACATCCAGATGCAGAAACACCCCGCCGACTTCGGCGGCCACCGCCTGTCCCAGATCGGCCTGGACATCGGCCACGATGACCCGGGCTCCTTCGGCGGTGAACCGTCGGGCCGCGGCCGCGCCGATCCCCGAGGCGCCACCGGTGATCAGGGCGACTTTGTTGGTCAGTCTCCCCATGGAGTGAATCAGCCCGCCGCGAACAGGGCTTCGAGCTGGTCGTCTTCGGTATGGATCACCCGATCCACCCACTGGTGAAAGCGCTGGGCGCCGCCCTCGTTCTCGCCGAACAGCACATGGTCGCGGCCGCCGTTCTTCAGGGCGACCTGTTGGCGAAAGCCGGTGCTGTAGTCTTCGTCGCGAACCACATGCTCCAGGAACTTGAACTGGGCGTGGGCTTCCTCGGCCTGCTCCGACGTCGGGGCTTTTTCCAGCAGATACATCTGAGTGGTGAACGATTCGCCCACCTTGTCCCCGGGTAGCAACTGCGAGATCATCACCGCCCGGCCGCCGCCCTGGAAGCTGGCGATCGAAACGTGGGGGAAAATTGTCCAGACTCCCTTGAGCATGTCTTCCACGCTCCAGTCGGCTTGCGGCGTTTCGTCCAGGTCGAGAAGGTCGCGGCCGGGCACCTGGACACGGGTGTGCGGCCCCCATGAATAGTAGTTGGCCTGATTGGGCATGGCCTCGCCGAAGGTATTCTTGTGCAGAACCGGCAGGTGGTAGAAATCCAGATAGCCGTCGTAGGCGATTTTCCAGTTCGGTCCGGGCATAACCCGGCTCTCGAAGAAATGCCAGTCCTCGAAGCCGAAGTGGGCGAGAAGGTTGTCATAACCGGCCAGGAAGGCGTCAAAGCTCAAGGTGGATTTTGGATCGATGATTCCCCAGATCAAACCGGCGCGCTCGGTGACCCGCAGGGGAATGAGGCCGTAGCAGGATTTGTCGATCTGGCCGAAATCCTCGGCCGACGAGATGCCCATCAGCTCCCCCTTCTGGGTGAAGGTCCAGCCGTGATAAGGGCAAACGAAGCGCCGAGCGTTGCCGGTCGGCTCGGTAGCGACAGCGGTTCCCCGGTGACTGCAGGAATTGACGAAGGCGCGCACCTCGCCGTCCTGCCCCCGTGTCAGCAACACGGGGACGCCGGCGGCGTCCATGGTCTTGAAATCCCCAGGTTTGGGCAACTCGGCGGTGACAGCCAGCAGCAGTGGCACCCGGCGAAAAATCCTGGAAACTTCGGCATCGAAAATGGCCGGGTCATAGTAGTTCTGGGCTGGCAGTTTCAGCACGCCAGCCGCCTTCTCGATGGTGTGGGCCTTGGCGTGGGCCATGCCGGCCTTGACCATGGCTTCAAGTTCGGAGCGGTCGAGAACCTTGTTCATAGGGTTTGTCCTTGAACGGCGGTAAAGAAGTCGGCGCGGGGCTTTCCCTCTGGATCGTAGACCGGCTCGGTCAGATCGACGCGGTATTTGCGGGTGACGGCCGCCTTGATGCCAACGCTGGCCAGATGACCGGCCATGTCGCGATAGGGCTCGGCCGAAAGGTGATACGCTAGGTCGGCCTCGGTCTCCCACTCCTCGAACACATGTACGCGGCCGGGCAAGCTCAGATCGGCGGTCCAGGCGTAGTGGACACAGCCTTTCTCGGCCAAAGCCGCCTCAATCAGCGGCTTGGCATCCAGCAAGGCCCTTTCGCGGGCTTCTGGCGCTAGGTCGATCTCACCGGAAATGACAATCGGCATCGGGGTTTCAGGCCTTTTCGTCATGGAGAATGCTGTAGGTGCGACGGGCGAACAGCCAGACGCCGTCCCGCTTTATCAGGGCGTCGTCATAGGCGCCGACAATGCGGCGCGCGCCACCGGCCGCCAGCACCAGGAATTCCTGGGTATATACCCTCGCGATAGCCTCATCCCCTGAAACGCGGATCGAACCGGGCGTGGCGAAGAACGCCGCGAGCGTGAAGCCGGCCATCGCGCCTTGCCAGGCAGCCTTGATCTGAGGTCGGCCGGCGACGTCGATCCCTGGCAGGCGCCAGACGGCGTCCTCGGCCCAGCACGCGATCCAGTCCTCGGCGTCGTGACGGAAGACCGCATCGCTATAGGCTTCGATCCGTTCACGGATCGCCAGACGATCTTCGGCCGGGCCGGCGAACGCGGGTTCGGCGGCGCTCATCAGCCGGCCCTGTGGGGCACGACGCCCGGCGTGACGGTCAGGGTGTTGTCGACGACCATCTTCTGGCCGCTGACGAACCGCGACTCGTCCGACGCCAGATAGACCACGGCCCAGGCGATGTCGTTGGCGGCGCCCAAAGGTGTCGTTGGTCCCGCGCGCACGTCCGGATCG
>JANYFU010000288.1 GCA_025359665.1 Caulobacteraceae bacterium | reverse complement strand
GTCCGACGATCAAGCCGCGTTCAAGGCAGCCCTGGCTCCGCGACGGCGCAGTACGCCGCCCAGCGCGCCAAAGCCCACGAGCATCATCGCCCAGGACGCGGGTTCGGGAACCGCCGTCGTGATCGTTCCGCCAACGACTTCATTGTTGGCGGTGATCTCATCGACCCTCACGTAATAGGAACCCACCTCAGGCTTGAAGGCGATGGTGGGGGAGTAGTCGAGGCTCGACTGGGCCAGGAACGCCCCGGTGCTCGGCACGCCTTTGAAAAGGCTGTACTGAATCTGCTCCGGTATGGATGTCCCCTTGGTCAGCAACTGGGCCAGCAGCTGGACGCTGGCGAAGCTACCTGGGTCCGCAACCAGGCTGAAGGTGAAATCGTAGGTGTTCTTCTTTGACAGCTTGATCGCTGGAAGGGTGCCGAGGGGATTGGCCACCGAGAAAGGACCACCAGCAAACGCCTTGATGACGGTTGCGGCCGAGACAGGCGTGGTGGCGATCATTACAGAAAGCATTATGCTTCCGGCGGCAAGCAATTTTAATTTTAAAGACATTATATTTGTCTCCTGCTGAAAATGTAGTCCCCGTTGTGAAGCATTATCGCTTCATTTCTACAGGTTATCATTGTGACTAGATGGCGGCAATATAGATAATGGTGTCCACAATTGCGTCACATTGTCGTTCTTTTGACGATCAGGCTTGGCCGGTCTTCACCGACCCGAAATTGATGCCCTGGCCGATTGAGGACGAATGGTTGTCGAGCCCGAAGATACCGGTGCTGACCCCGTCCACAAGTCGGCGTGATGGATCAATCAAAAGCTGACATGCTGTTGACTAGGCGGTCAACGCGGAATGAACTACGTGGCGGCACGCCGCGTCGCCACTAAGATTGGCGCGAGATGCTGACGGGAACGCGATGTATGGCGATTGAGGTTCTGATAGCCACGGCGCGTCTGGATCATGCCGAGGGGGTCGAGACCTTCATCGCCAGCATGCCCAAGGGCGAGAGCCTGCGGCCCATGCTCCAGCCAGGGCGGAAACACTGTGTCGAACAGTATGACAAAGACACCCGGACCGCGCGCTTTCTGCTGATCGATGGGACATGGTTCGTCTGTTTCGTGGTCACCGGAATCTCACTGGAGGACGCTCGGGCCATAGCCCGCCAGACGGCGACCATGGTCGAATGGTCGACGCCGAATTTTCACCGGGCGGTGGAGCGCGCCCTTAGTGTGACCTTCCCGCCAGCGGGGTGAGCCGCCGCCCAAACCATCAGCCGTCAAGCTATCGCGAGGTCCAGCAGATCGCCGTCGGCGGGTGCGGACGCAATCCCGGCGCCGAAATTCGACAGGGTGACGCCGACCAGGCGAACGCCCTTGGGAAGCGGAAAGACCGAGCGGATCAGGGCCAGCGACGCCTGGTCGAGTTGCTCGCGGCTGTCGATCGGGCCGTCGAATGACCGGCCGCGGGTGGATTGCTGGAAGTCGGCCCACTTGATCTTGACCGTCACCGTGCGGCCGCGCGCGGCGGTCTTTTCACACCAGGACCAGACATCGCCGGCCATCGACAGCACCCCGGCCTCGATCGCGGCCGGATCGGTGAGATCGTCGGCGAAGGTGGTCTCAGCTCCAGATGACTTGCGTTCCCGGTTCGGGTTGACGGCGCGATCATCCTCGCCACGCGAGATCCCGTAGTACCAGTCGCCGGATTTGCCGAAGTGGCGCCGCAGCTCCAGAAGCGAAAGGGCTTTCAGGTCGGCGCCGCTCTGGATGCCCAGGTCGTGCATCTTTTTCGCCATCACCGGCCCCACGCCGTGGAACCGGGCCACCGGCAGGGTGGCGACGAAGGCTTCGCCCATATCTGGGGTGATCGCGAACTGGCCATTGGGCTTGCGTTGGCCCGAGGCGATCTTGGCCAGGAACTTGTTGTAGGACACCCCCGCGGAGGCGTTCAGGCCGGTCTCCTCGGCGATGCGGGCGCGGATCGTCCGGGCCGTGGCCCAGGCGGTGGCGATGGCCTGGCGATTATGTGTGACGTCCAGATAGGCCTCATCGAGGGCCAACGGCTCGATCAGGTCGGTGTAGTCGGCGAAGATCGTGTGAATCCGGCGGGAGACGTCCCTGTAGACCTCGAACCTCGGCGATACGAACACCAACTCCGGACAGCGCCGCATCGCGGTCACCGCGGGCAGCGCCGAGCGAACGCCGAAGGCCCGGGCCTCGTAGCTGGCAGCCGCGACCACCCCACGTTTGGCCGGATAGCCGACCGCGACGGGCTGCCCCCTGAGCTCCGGCCGGTCACGCTGTTCCACGGACGCATAGAAGGCGTCCATATCGACGTGAATGACCTTGCGCACGCTAGGCTCGCTCATGGTGACGAGCGTAGCACTGATAGAACAGATTGAGAACGGGGCTTGGGTCGGAACCTAGTCGGCGTTCAGCCGCGTCCGCAGTTCCTTGCCGCTTTTGAAGAAGGGCACGTGCTTGGCTTTGACCTGGACCGCTTCGCCGGTGCGCGGGTTGCGGCCCGGGCGTCCGGGTCGGCTGCGGACCGAGAAAGCGCCGAAGCCGCGCAGTTCGACCCGGCCACCAGACTCCAGCGCCTCGATCATGCTTTCGAGAATGATCGAGACCACGCGTTCGACATCGCGTTGAGTGAGGTGCGGATTCTCCGCCGCCAGCGCGTCGATCAGCTCCGATTTAATCATGACGCTCTCGCCCCCCAGAAGGCGACCCATTCCCATCTAATGTTGACTTCAAGAGCTTTGCCCGGTCCCACGGCTCTTGACGGCCTTGGCTCGGTCTTCGCTCTCGAAGGTTGGCCACGCCATCACCCCGCCGGGGCGATGGCGTGTCTACCCTCACTCCTTGTTGGACGCCTTTTCCCGTAGCGCCGCACCCAGGATGTCTCCCAGTGACGCTCCGCTGTCCGACGAACCGAACTTCTCGATCGCTTGCTTGTCCTCGGCCATTTCCAGGGCCTTGACCGACAGTCCCACCCGGCGGGCGGCCTTGTCGACATTGGTGACCTGGGCGTCCAGACGATCGCCGACGGCGAAACGTTCCGGGCGCTGTTCCGACCGGTCGCGGGACAGGTCGGACTTGCGGATGAAGGCCTGCATCGGCGCGTCTTCGGGACCGAACTTCACCTCGATGCCGCCCGAGGTGATCTCGATGACGGTGGTGGTGACGGTCTGGCCCTTGCGGAACACATCGCCGCTCATCGGATCGCCGGCCAGCTGCTTGATGCCGAGGCTGATGCGTTCTTTTTCCACATCCACGTCGAGCACACGCGCCTTGACCATGTCGCCCTTGGGATATCGCGCGATGGCTTCCTCGCCGGACGCGTTCCAGTCGATGTCGGACAGGTGCACCATGCCGTCGATGTCGTTGTCCAGGCCGATGAACAGACCAAATTCGGTGGCGTTCTTGACCTCGCCTTCGACCGACGAGCCGATCGGATGCTGTTCGAGGAACAGCTCCCACGGATTGCGCAGGGCCTGTTTCAGACCGAGGCTGACGCGGCGCTTGGAGGCGTCGACGTCGAGCACCACCACCTCGACCTCCTGGGAGGTGGAGACGATCTTGCCCGGATGGACGTTCTTCTTGGTCCAGCTCATTTCCGAGACGTGGACCAGGCCTTCGACGCCGGCTTCCAGCTCAACAAACGCGCCGTAGTCGGTGATGTTGGTGATCCGGCCGCTGAGCTTGGCGCCGGGCGGATATTTCGCCTCCACGCCGTCCCACGGATCGGACTGCAGCTGCTTCATGCCCAGGCTGATGCGCTGGGTGTCGGGGTTGATCTTGACGATCTGCACCTTGACGGTGTCGCCCACGGCCAGGACCTGGCTGGGGTGCGAGACGCGCTTCCAGCTCATGTCCGTCACGTGCAGCAGGCCGTCGATGCCGCCCAGGTCCACGAAGGCGCCGTAGTCGGTGATGTTCTTGACCACGCCGTCGCGGACTTCGCCCTCTTGCAGCTGGCTGACCAGTTCGGTGCGCTGTTCGGCGCGGGCTTCTTCCAGGATGGCGCGGCGCGAGACGACAATATTGCCGCGCGGGCGGTCCATCTTGAGGATCGCGAACGGCTGTTCCTTGCCCATCAGCGGACCGACGTCGCGCACCGGGCGGATATCGACCTGAGAGCCGGGCAAGAAGGCCGAGGCGCCGCCGAGATCGACGGTGAAGCCGCCCTTCACGCGCCCGACGATCGAGCCCATCACCGGTTCGTTCTTGGCGAACACGCCTTCGAGGCGGGTCCAGGCTTCTTCGCGGCGGGCCTTGTCGCGGCTGATCACCGCTTCGCCCAGCGCGTTTTCAATACGCTCGAGGAACACCTCGACGGTGTCGCCGACTTTCAGGGTGGGCTTGCCGGCGTCATCGACGCCGAATTCCTTGACCGGGATCCGGCCCTCGGTCTTCAGACCGACGTCGATGATCGCGAAATCCTTTTCGATCGCCGCCACCAGGCCCTTGACCACGGTGCCTTCGGCAAAGTCGCGGCCGCCCATGCTCTCATCGAGCAAAGCCTCAAAATCACCCCGCGAGGGGTTCATGCTCATGTCATCAGCCATTGTGTGTTCTTGCTACTCGCCTTGGCAAAATCCCTCTGTGCGTTTTCGCACTTTGGGCGTTGATTAAATGTCGGGATTTTAAGAGGACCCCCGGTCGTCGATGGTTCGGCGCGATGGGATTGACCGATTTGAGGATTTCTCCCATCGGCCGCGCGACGCCTCGACGATGCGCAAGGCCGCATCGAAGGCCGCGTCTATATCGAGATCGGTGGTGTCGAGCAATACCGCATCCGGCGCGCGCGCCATGGGGGCCGCCGCCCGGCCGCCGTCCCGCGCGTCCCGCCGCAGAATATCCTCCAGGATCGCCTCATAGCCCACCGCCTCGCCGGCGGCCCGAAGCTGGCTGTGCCGCCGCCAGGCCCGGGTCTCGGCGGTTGCGGTGACAAAGATCTTGCAGGGAGCCATCGGCGCGATGACCGTGCCGATATCCCGCCCATCCAGGATCGCGCCCGGCTCGCGCGCGGCGAACGCGCTCTGGAACGCCAGCAGGGCCGAGCGCACGGCGGGGTGGGCCGCGACCCGGCTGGCCGCTTCGCC
>JANYFU010000272.1 GCA_025359665.1 Caulobacteraceae bacterium | reverse complement strand
GACATTATCCCCATCCCATTGGCTGATGAAGTCCGAGCCGGTGAAATACGGCTTCGACGACCTGATCCGCGACGGGCGGACGATGTGGGACGGCGTGCGCAACAACCAGGCGGCGCTCTATCTGAAAGCGATGAAGATCGGAGATCGGGCGTTCTTCTATCACTCAAACGAAGGCCTTGCCGTGGTCGGCGTGGCGACCGTCTCCAAGGAGGCCTTCCTCGATCCGACCGATCCCAAGGGGCGGTTCGTGGCGGTGGAAATCTCGCCGGTGCGGGCGCTCAAACACCCCGTGACCCTGGCCCAGATGAAGGCGGAGCCGCGGCTCGCCGGCATGGCGATGTTCCGGCAGTTCCGCCTGTCGGTGGCGCCGGTGACGCCCGAGGAATGGGCGGCCATCCTCGAAATGGCCGGCGATGGCGGCCTCTGAAGCGGAGGTCGACGCCCTTCTCGCAGAAATCCGCGCCTGCCGCGTCTGCGCCGCGCAGCTCAAAGCAGGGCCTCGTCCCATTGTCCAACTCGGTCTCGGCGCGCGGATCGTAATCATCGGTCAGGCCCCAGGCTCCAAGGTCCACGCCAGCGGCGTTCCGTGGGATGACCCCAGTGGGGACCGCCTGCGCGATTGGGCTGGGCTGACACGCGACGATTTCTACGATCGGAGCAAGGTGGCCCTGATCCCCATGGGCTTCTGCCATCCGGGCGCTGGCGATGGTGGTGACCTTCCGCCTCGCCCGGAGTGCGCGCCGCTCTGGCATGGCCGGGCGCTTGGCGTGCTGCCCATGGATCGCCTGACACTCCTGGTCGGTGGCTACGCTCAGAGCCGCTATCTAACCGGTGAGAAACGCCAGACCATGACCGAGGCGGTTCGCGACTTCGCCGCCCACGGCCCCCACACCTTTCCCCTGCCGCACCCGTCCTGGCGCAGCGGCCCCTGGATGAAGAACAACCCCTGGTTCGAGGCCGAGGTGATTCCACAGCTTCGGACGCGAGTGCGGGAAAGATTGGGCTGACGCCATCTTTCACAAAACCAACAGTTAGTCGTGCTATCGAGCGCGACGGTTGCAGGGAGATCACATGCGCCTGTTCATCTATATATTCGCCGCATTCGCGCTGTTCGCCGCTCCGGCGTTGGCGGCGCCGGTGTTGATGATCTCCATCGACGGCCTTCGCCCCGGCGACGTGACGCAGGCCGATAGCCGGGGACTGAAGGTCCCCACCTTGCGGGCTCTGGCCGCCGGGGGGGCTTATGCCGAGGGGGTGCGCGGGGTGGCTCCGACCCTGACCTATCCCAGCCACACCACTTTGATCACAGGTGTCTGGCCGTCGCGCCACGGCATCGCCAACAACCTGACTTTCGACCCCTACGCCAAAAACCAGGGTGGCTGGTTCTGGTATGCGGAGGACATCAAGGTTCCGACGCTTTGGGACGCCGCCCACGCCGCCGGAATGAAGGTGGCCAATGTCCATTGGCCCGTCAGCGTCGGGGCGCGTGCGATCGACCTCAACTTGCCGCAGCTGTGGCGCAACGGCCAGAACGATGACCGTAAGCTCAACCGGGCGCTCGCGACGGTGGGTCTGACGGAGCGGTTGGAGAGCGCCCTTGGGCCCTACGCCGACGGCATCGACGAGAGCGTCGAGGGTGACGAGGTACGGGCTCGGTTCGCCACCAGGCTGATATCCGAGGAAAAGCCCGGCTTCAGCACCGTCTATCTGACCGGTCTCGATCACGTGCAGCACCTGTTCGGGCCCGATACGCCACAGGCTCACGCGGCGCTGGAGCGGATCGACGCCGCTGTCGGGACGCTGGTCGCGGCCGCGCGGGTCGCCCAGCCCGCGCTGATCGTGGTGGTGGTCTCCGACCACGGCTTCGCGGCGGTCAGCCATGACGTCAACCTGACCGGGGCATTCGTGAAGGCCGGCCTGATCACCCTGGATTCCACCGGTCACGATATCACCGGCTGGGAGGCGACTCCCTGGTTGGCCGGCGGTTCGGCCCAGATCGTGCTGGCGCGACCGGACGACGCGGCGCTGCGTGCGCGGGTCGAGGCCCTGCTGGGTCAGCTGGCCGCCGACCCGACCCTGGGCATCGATCATGTGGCGCGAGGCGACGAGATCGCGCGGCTCGGCGGTTCGCCCGAGGCGCAATATATGGTCGCCTTCAAGATCGGCTATGAGGCGGCCAAGGACCGACTGGCGCCGCTCGTCGGACCATCGCCCGTCAAGGGCATGCATGGCTACCTCCCCGCCGCTCCGGAGATGCGCTCCACCTTCATCGTCGCCGGCCCGGGGCTGAAGGCGCATGGATCGCTGGGCGAGATCGACATGCGGGACATCGCCCCCACCGTGGCTCGCCTGCTGGGCGCCGCCCTGCCCACGGCCGATGGCAAGGCGTTGTTCTAGAGCGATCATCGCGCGCCGAAGGCGGGGCGCAGCAGGCGTAGTTCCTCCTGAGGGATGACGTCGACTTCGACCTTCAGGGTCTGCTTGCCGGGCGCCAGGATGATTCCGTCGATCGGGGCGACGTCGGAGTAGTCGCGGCCAGACGCCAGGACGACGTGGTCGTCCTGGACCATGATGTTGTTGGTGGGGTCGAAGCCGATCCAGCCGCTTTCCTCGCCGCACCACAGCGAAATCCAGGCGTGGGTGGCGTCGGCGCCCGCCAGCCTGGGGCGGCCGGGCGGTGGAATGGTGCGAAGGTAGCCGCTGACATAGCGGACTGGCAGGCCGAGGCCGCGGAGGCCGCAGATCATGATGTGGGCGAAGTCCTGGCAGACGCCGCGCCGGGTCTTGAAGGACTCCGCCGGCGCGGTGGAGACGTCGGTGGCCTTGGAATCATAGGTGAAGTCGGCCCGGATGCGGCCCATCAGGTCGCTGGCGGCGTTGAGCACCCCGCGACCCTTCCAGAAGCTGGTTCGGGCATAGTCGGTAATGGCGCCGACCAGGGGTGTGCGGGCCGAGGGATATATGAAGCTGGCCGGCCCAAGCGGTCCCAGATCGCTGGTTTCCAGGCATCGGGCGCGCACCGACTCCCAGGGCGCCCCGAAATCCAGGCGGGCCGGCGGGGTGTGAACGTCCACCAGCGCCTGGGCCTCGATCACCAGGGCGCGGTGCGGGGTCTCGATCACCACGGTGCGGGTCGTTTCGCCAAACGGTCCGATGCGGTCGAAACTCCTCGACGGTTCAGGTGTCACCGACAGGCTGGACTCCCGAACCGTCTGGGTAGGCGAGCAACCCGGCCTCAACCGCAGCACGCAGCGGGCGAAGGTGACCTCCGCCTCGTAGCGATAGGTGGTCTTGTGTCGAACGGCATAGATCATGCCAGACCCGCCAGCTTGATGGTCGGCACCGCGTTGGCGCCCCTCAAGAAATAGCGGTCGGCGACGGCGGTGGAAAGGCTAAGCAGCGCATCCTCGAATCGCTCGATGGTGTCGGCGTCGATATCGGCGGCCAGGGCGGTCTCGATCTCGGTGGAAAGCTGGCGAAGAATGCGGTTAGGCGGCTCCATCATGCCATCTTCCACCAGCGAGGGCAGGGCGGCCAGATGGTCACGCAGGGCAAACACCTGGAATGCCACCGAGCGGGTGTTGAACGCATCGAGCATCACCATGTCGCAAACCGGCGTCAGGGCCAGACCCACCAGATAGCGGGCGCGATAGGTTATCTGGCTGTCGACTAGGTCGAGCAGCAGGTCGAGATCGTCGGTGGTCGACCCGGAGTCGGCCAGGGTGCGGGTGAAGCGGCAGGTGTTGACCCCGCGCTCGATCCGGCGGCCCATGTCCAGGAACCGCCAGCCGGCGGCGCGGTTCATGTTCTCCTGGGCCAGACCAGATAGCGCGGCGAGGATTTGCAGAGAAGATTCAACCAGTTGCAAGGCGTCCGCCTCGGAAGCCAGGCGGCGGGCCGGATCGGTCAGGCCGTTTTCGAGGTTGAGTAGCAGCGTCCAGAAATCGGCCGACAGGCGCTCGCGCATACTTGCCGCGGTGCGGCGGGACCTGCGGACCAGGGTGATCACCGAGCCCTTGGCCTCCAGGTCCAGCAGCGCCGGCTTGGCGGCGTCCAACGCCCGGGCGCCGAGGGCTTTCTCGTCCAGCGCCCCCGAAGCGATCAGCAATTCTTCCAGCTTGGTCAGGGTCTAGCCCTCGCCGTGCAGGGCCGCCTCGGAATCCATCAGGCTGGTGCACAGGCTGCGGACCAGCCGCAGGTTGGCCTCGGCGCGCTCCAG
>JANYFU010000259.1 GCA_025359665.1 Caulobacteraceae bacterium | reverse complement strand
GGTGCAACTGACATAAACAAGCTACCAACAACAAGTACAAGGCTAGCTACGAAAAGAGCGATACTTTTCGTAAAAGAAGAAATATTCATGATTAATTATATCGTTGTCTTCCCCAGCGCGGTCTCCACCCACAGCTGGAATCTGGTGTTCATCGCCTCGGAGGCGATGGGCGGATATGCGCTCGGTTTTCAGGAACGATTCGCTCTGGACACACGGTTGCACTCGCCGGCCTGATCGTCACCGCCCCGTGAATACTCCCGGGCGCTTTTCGATGAAGGCGGCCATGCCTTCCTTCTGGTCGGCGCTGCCGAACAGGCCGTGGAACAGGCGGCGCTCGAAATTGACGCCCTGTTCGAGCATGGTCTCGAAGGCGGCGTTGACCATCTCCTTGCAGGCCATCACCGCCAGCGGCGCCATGCCGGCGATGGTCTCGGCGGTCTTCATCGCCTCGGTCTCGAGATCGGCCAGCGGGACGACGCGGGTGACGAGGCCCGCCGCCTCGGCTTCCCGGGCGTCCATGTTGCGGCCGGTCAGGCACATTTCCATGGCCTTGGCCTTGCCGATCGCCCGGGTCAGGCGCTGCGAGCCGCCCATGCCGGGGGTGACGGCCAGCTTGATCTCGGGCTGGCCGAACTTGGCGTTGTCGGCGGCGATGATGAAATCGGCCATCATCGCCAGCTCGCAGCCGCCGCCCAGGGCGAAGCCCGACACCGCGGCGATCCACGGCTTACGGGTGGCTGTGAGCTTCGCGTAGCCGGCGAAGAAATTGGCCCCGTACATGTCGGCGAACGATTGCTGCGACATTTGCTTGATGTCGGCGCCGGCGGCGAAGGCCCGGTCGGAGCCCCGGATCACCGCGCACCTCTGGCTAGGATCGGCGTCATATTTGGCGAAAGCGTCGAGCAGGTCGGCCAGCACTTGGCTGTTGAGGGCGTTCAGCGCCTGAGGACGGTTGAGGGTGACCAAAGTCACCGCGCCCCGCTGTTCGACGAGGATCGTTTCGTAGCTCATAGAGGTTTCCATTCCTGATCGGCGGGAAGCGGAGCGAAGACGGCGTCCAGCATGGCGTCGGTGACGCCTTCGAGGGTCGCGGGCGCCCACTGGGGCTTGTTGTCCTTGTCGACGATCACCGCGCGCACGCCCTCGGCGAAATCGTGGCTCATCACCACCCGGGCGCCGATGCGCATCTCCATGACCATGTCGTCGGCGAAGTCGGTCATCGCCGCCCCGGCCTGGAGCTGCCGCAGGGCGACCTTCATGCTGAGCGGTGACTTGGTTTTCAGGGTGGCGAGCTGGGCCATCGCCCAGTCGGAACCGTCGGCGGCCAGGGCTTCGAAGATCGACTCGACCGTGGGGCCGCCGAACAGGGCATCGATGGCGTCGTGATGCTCGATCATTTCCGAACGGCCCGGATCGGACTCCGATTCGGTGAGGATGGTCTCGATGGCGGTGGGATCGGCGATCAGCCCAGCCTTGAAATCCGCCAGCCGATCGGAGGGAACCACATCGGTGGCGATACCCAGGATCTCGCAGCCCGCCGCCTTGAGCCGCGCGCCGGTCAACGCCAGCCACACGCCTACCGCGCCGTGCAGCCGCGACAGATGCCAGCCGCCGCCGACGTCGGGGAACAGGCCGATGCCGGTCTCGGGCATGGCGAAGGTGGTCCGCTCGGTGGCGATCCGATAGCGGGCCGGCAGGGCGATGCCGACACCGCCGCCCATGGTGATGCCGTCCATGATCGCCACCACGGTCTTGGGATAGACCATCAGCAGGTGGTTGAGCTGGTATTCGGTATAGAAGAACCGCCGCGCGCCTTCTCCGCCGATCTTGGCGCTGTCGGCCAGAAAGCGGATGTCGCCACCGGCGCAGAACCCGCGCTCGCCGGCATGATCGATCAGCACGGTGTGAACGGCCTCGTCATCGCGCCAGGCGAGCAGGGCGCTGGTCATCAGGGCGACCATGTTGCTGGTCAGGGCGCCGAGGGCCTTGGGGCGGTTGAGCCTCAGGCGCCCCACGCGGCCCTCGACCGAGACCAGGACTTCGGGTTCCGGCGCTTCGTCGCTCATGGCCTGAACATCTCCCGCGCGATGATCACGCGCATGATCTCGTTGGTCCCCTCGAGAATCTGATGCACGCGCAGGTCGCGCACGATCCGCTCCAG
>JANYFU010000227.1 GCA_025359665.1 Caulobacteraceae bacterium | reverse complement strand
GGGGAGAGTTGCGGATCGGCGATGGCGCGCAGGTGGCGCAGATCCTCGTTGGTCGGGCCGGGGAGCGGGCCGGTCGAGATCACTGCCGGCGGCGTTTCCGCCAGGCCTTGGGTAGCGAGGCCAAGCCACAGAGCGAACCCGGCAACCCTGCCGGCCGTGCGATCCATCGCTGTCCTTAGGAGCCGAGGTGGTCGGCGGTGAAGGTGCCGGTCTTGCCCGCGGCCGCGAGTTGACCCGACGCATGCTCGCCCTTGGTCACCCCGGTGTAGTCGACGTTGAATTTGAGGAAGGAATAGCTGGAGACATAGGTCCAGCTGATCTGGTCGCCGCTGACATGGCCTTTGATCAGCGGGTGGCCGCGACCGCCCTTGATGTTCTTGTCGCCGGTGGGACCGTCGACGCAGACCCCTGACAGGGCCTGGCCGGCCTGCTGGAACTTGCAGTCGAGGGTAAAGTTCTTGTCGGCGATGTGGCCGACGACCTTCCAGTGGCCGGAGGCGTCTTCGGCCAGCGCCGGCGCGGCCAAGCCCGCCAGCGTCAAGGCCGCCACGGCGACGGCGAAACAGGTTTTCATCGATTTTCCCTCCCTGGTGGTGGCGACCCCAGGCCCGCCATGGCGTGTTTCCTAGCCGACACCCGTCTTGGCTTCCAGCCGCCTCGCGCGCAGCGGATGCATCACGCCCGCGCCTGGCGGCGATACCCCGGGGTCGGTCTTGACCGCCTGGGCCAGCCGCTGGGCGTGTGGCGACAGGGTCTCCCAGATCTCATGCGGCAGGGTTCCCCGATAGGGCGTCATATCCAGCCAGGGCGCGCCATATTCCACGTTGGGCATCGCACGGATTTCCCTCGACAGATTCGGCGTCGCCCCGTGCCAGGCGCGATTGTCGCGGAACACCCCGGCCCCCGCCGGCGCGCCGACCAGGGTGGAAAGCCGCATCCACTCGGGCTCCTCGGCCAGGGTCGGGGCCTTCTGTGCCCGGGTCTGGGTTCCCGCGATCTGGCGGATCGGCCCGTTCTCCCAGGTCAGGTCCGACATCAGGAAATTGATCGTCACCTGCGGCGGCGTGCGCTCGAAGATCAGCTGGCGCGACTGGTTATCGAGTTCCCCGGTCTCGGCCTGGGTCCGAAGCTTGACCCCAAGCCGCTCCGCCGCCGCGATCCGCGCCGGCGAAAGCTTCCAGAAGGGTTGGAAGTCGGCATGCAGCGCCTGGTATTCGATGGCGCCCGGCAGGCAAAGATCGCCGCCGGCGCCGACGACGTTGTAGTCGTCCCCGCCGAAAATCCGCTCCAGGATCGGCGTGGTGGTGGGCAGGTCGATCATCGAGGCCCAGACCGGATCGTGCAGCAGCTGGCGGGTGGCCGAAGACGTGCCGTAGCTGTAGCGATGCGGCAGCCGGCCAGATTCGGTGATATACTTCCGCCCGCCCGCCCCCGGAATCTCCAGGATCTGCTTCAGCGTCCTGGCGCTGGCTTCGCGAAACCGCTCCAGTCGTTCCGGATCCAGCAGGCCCCGCACCACCACAAAGCCGTCGCGAAAGAAGATTCGCGCCGCCCGCTCTACCTCGTGCGGCTCAAGGATTTCCACGCCTCCAATGCCGTTTCTCTGGCGCAGGGTGTCGCGCAAGGCGCAAACCTCGGGGTCGTCATGGACGCGCCTGGCCGGCGCTCGGGGGTCGGGATCGAAAACAGTATTCGACACCAATGGCTCGCCGTCGCCGTCCACGAACTCGTTGGGGGGCGTTGCCGCGCACCAGCCGACACTGGTCTCGCCATGGACCTTCAGTTCGTCCAGTTCACTCATCGCGCCGGTTCCTCCCGTGGTCTCTCGGCGCTACCGACTCTGAGGGTTGGCGGCCCCTTCGTCCAACGAAAATTCCGTGAAGCCTCAGCCCCATAAGCCATCCATGCCGCTTCCCTCCCGCGATGTGAACCGCTAGCGTTCGAAGGACGCGGCGAAGACCGCGCCAGGGATGCGACGCATGAGCGAAACGATAGCGGTATTGCCGGTCACGGGGCGGGTTGATCCTGGCCAGACGACGGCGGCGGCGGGGGGCCTGACAAGGTCGGCGCAACGCTACATCTTGCTGCTGCTGCTCGGCGCCTACACCCTCAGCTATCTCGACCGTCAGGTCGTCACCATCCTGGCCGAAGCGATCAAGCGCGACCTGAAGATCAGCAACCTGCAGCTCGGCATGCTTACCGGCCTCGCCTTCGCGGTGTTCTACACCTTCCTCGGCATACCTATCGCCCGCCAGGCCGAGCGCCGTAGCCGTCCGTTGATCATTGCCGGCTCGATGGCTCTGTGGAGCGGTTTCACCGTGCTCAGTGGCCAAGCGACCAGTTTCGCCACAATGGGCCTCGCCCGTCTGGGGGTCGGGTTCGGCGAGGCGGGATGCAATCCGTGCGCCCACTCGCTGATCGCCGACATCACTCCGCCGGAGCGCCGCGGCTCGGCCCTGGCATTTTATTGCCTGGGGGTTCCGATCGGCACCATCTTCGGGATGATCCTCGGCGGCGCCATCGCCGATGCCTACGGCTGGCGCATGGCCTTCATGGTGGCCGGCGCGCCGGGCCTGATCCTGGCCGCCGTGATCGCCCTGACCGTCAAGGAACCTCGGGCGCGGCTGGCGGCCCAGATCGCCGCCCCACTGGCCGCTCTGGCTCAGCCGGAGGTGGGCTTCCGCCAGACCCTGACCGAACTGCGCGCCAAGCGGACGTTCTGGCTGATCGCCATCGCCGCCGGGCTGCTGGCCTTCGTGGGTTATGGCCATGGATCGTTTTCGATACCGTTCTTTCTGAGGGTCCATGGCGCCGAGGTGACGGCGCTGGCCCGGGGCTTCGGCCTGGGGCCACTGGTGTTTCTAGGGTTCTGCGGGGCGGCGACCACAGGCGGCGGCGCGTTGATCGGAACCTTGCTCGGCGGCTGGCTCGCCGACCGGGCCACGGCGCGGGACAAGCGGGCCTATATGAGCCTTCCGGCCATCGCCTCCCTGGCGTCGGTGCCGTTCATCTATTTCATCTACACCGTGAAGAGCCCGGTGCTGGCCCTCAGCCTCGGCCTGTTCCCGGCCCTGCTGCAGACGCTCTGGTATGGACCGGTCTACGCCACCGTGCAGAGCGTGGTCAGCCCCAAGAGCCGCGCCACTACCGCGGCGATCATGCTGTTCATGGTCAACATGATCGGGCTGGGCATGGGTCCGATGGCGGTCGGGGCGCTCAACGACCTGCTGGCCGGGCCGGCGTTCGGCATGGGCCAGGGCGAGGGCGTGCGCTGGGCGCTGATCATCTCTGGCATGGTTGTGTTGGTCTCGGCGGCGTTGTTCTGGTGGGCGCGCGACACCGTGCGCGAAGATATCGTCAGTTGAGAGAAGTCATGACCCCGGATCCCCTGTTCGACCTCACCGGCAAGATTGCCCTGATTACCGGCGGCAGCCGGGGGCTGGGCCTGCGGATGGTCCGCGCCTTTGCCGAGCGCGGCGCGGACGTAATCATCGCCAGCCGCAAGATCGACGCCTGCGAGGCGGCCGCCGAAGAGGTGCGCGCGCTCGGCCGCCGCGCCCTGGCCGTGGCCGTCCACGCCGGCCGCTGGGCCGACATGGATCGACTGGTTGAGGTCGTCTACGCCGAGTTCGGCCGCATCGACATCCTGGTCAACAACGCGGGCATGTCACCCTCGGTGCCGTCGCACGATGTCACCGAGTCGCTGTTCGATAGCATCATGAATCTCAACTTCAAGGGCCCCTTCCACCTGGCCTCGCAGGTGGCGCGGCGCATGGCCGAGGGCGACGGTGGGGTTATCATCAATATCTCGTCCAGCGGCGCGCTGATGCCGTTGCCTGGAGCGGTGACGTACAGCGGCGCCAAGGCGGCGCTGAACGCCATGACCGTCTCGTTCGCTCGGGAATACGGTCCCAAGGTGCGGGTCAACACCCTCTCGCCAGGGCCGTTCCTGACCGATATCGCCGAGGCCTGGACGCAGGAAGCGCGGGAGAAGTCGAACAACGCCCTGGGCCGTCCCGGCCGTCCCGAGGAGATCGTCACCGCCGCGTTGTTCCTGGCCAGCCCCGCCTCATCCTTCACCACTGGCGGCGTCATTCGCGTCGATGGTGGGCCGTGACGCCTCAGGCGTTGCGCGCCATCAACCCGCCGTCCACCGGGATTGTCACGCCGGTGATGTAGGACGCCGCCGGCAGGCAGAGGCTGAGGGTGATATGCGCCACTTCCTCCGGCTCGCCATAGC
>JANYFU010000372.1 GCA_025359665.1 Caulobacteraceae bacterium | reverse complement strand
GATCGGCCGACCACTCCGAGCCGACCATCACGCAGCCACTGCCGAACCGCATCTCCGAATGGGCTACTGCTCCATCGGGGTCTTCGATCAGCATCGCCAGCTCAAAGCCGAAGGCCTTCTCGAGCCACGCGATAGCCGCGCGAGGGTTGCGATAGCACACGGCGGAAATGAGGTTGGGGCGCCAGTCAGCCACGGAATTTTCCCTATCGAGAACTGTAATATTTCTCAAAATAAGAAACTATCTCCGGTGATCTGTCAAGGCGGGTCGGCGTTCAATCGGCCCCGAACCCGCCCGACACAATAGTTCGCGCCAAACCGCCAACCCACACCTGGCCGTCGGGATCCTGACTGATGTGAATCCGGCCGGCGCACCCGAGCGCCGTTCCCTGGGCCGCGAGATAGGGCGCGGTCGCCCGGCCTGAAGCCAACAACCACTGGGCCATCGAGGCGTTGAGACTTCCGGTTACCGGATCCTCCCGCAGTCCACCGTGCTGATCGCTGAAGATGGCGCGTAGCTCGAAGGCCAGGCTAGAACCGGGCGCGTGCGGACCCGCCACGCCGATCTCGATCCGCCGGGGATGGTCGCGGGCCGGTTGCAGCGCCAGAACCGTGTCGGCGGAGCTCATCAGTATGCCGATCCACCCAGGACCATTGTCGATCCATTGGGCGTCAACGATGTCGCCACGACGAATTCGCAGCACCGCGGCGACCTCATCCAACAGCGCATCCTCGACCGGACCGCCGCGCAGGATCGGCGGAGCGGCAAAAGCGTTGACGCCATCCCCCCGGCGCACGGGGATAAGGCCGGTGCCGCATTCCTGGACCACTTGGCCGGAACCGCGCGGTTGGCCGCCGGCCTCCAGCCAGGCGTGGCAAGCGCCGAGAGTCGGGTGGCCGGCGAAGGGCAGCTCGCGATCGAGCGTGAAGATGCGGGCTTTGTAGTCGGCGGCCGGATCGGTCGGCGCCATCAGGAACACTGTCTCCGACAGGTTCATCCAGCGGGCGATCTTAAGCATCATGTCCGCGTCGAGCCCCTCGGCGTCGAACACCACGGCCAGCGGATTGCCAGCCAGCGGCGTCTCGCCGAACACATCGACCAGTTTGAAAGCGCGGGTCATGGGATCACCTTTCCAAGTCTGAGAACGCGGGACGGAGCCGCCGAGAAACGCCTGGCGCTGGCCACGCAAGCCACCACCCCCACAAGAACGATCACCCTGTCGAGGCCAACGGCCTCGCGCAGCAGCGCGGCGGCGAGGATCAGGGAGAGAAACGGCTGGACCAGCTGCAGTTGGCCCACCGCGGCGACACCGCCGCGCGCGAGGCCACGATACCAAAAGACAAAGCCCACCAGCATGCTGAACACCGAGACGTAGGCGAGGCCGGCGAGCGCCGGCCAGCCGATCCCCGAAAACGACGGTGGCCGGAACCACAGCGCCAGCGGGGTCATCACGGGAGCCGACAGCACCAGCGCCCAGGCGATCACTTCCAGCCCACCGAGGTGACGCGACAGCCGACCACCCTCGGCATAGCCCAGGCCACAGACCAGGATCGCCGCCAGCATCAGGCCATCCCCCAGAGAGAAAGCGCCGCCACCGTTCAGAGCGGCGTCGCCGGCCACCATGGCCGCGCCGGCGGTAGCGAATACCCAGAACACCGGCGGGTGGCGTTCGCCGCCACGCAGCACCGCGAAAAGCGCCGTCGATAGCGGCAGCAGCCCGAGGAAGACAATGGCGTGGGCAGAGGTCATGTGCCGCAGGGCCAGGCCGGTCAGCAGCGGGAAGCCAAGCACCACGCCACCGGCAACCACGGCCAAGCCGACCAGGTCGCGGCGAGCCGGTAGTGGAGAATGACGCGCGATCAGCAGGGCGGCCGCCAGCACTCCGGCGATAGTGGCGCGGGCGAAGGTCAGAAACAACGGATCAAAAGCCAGGACCGCGACACGGGTGGCGGGCAGCGAGGCGCTGAAGATCGCCATGCCGGCAAGGCCATCGAGCCAGCCGCCAAACCGGGACGCCTTGGTGGGCGCTGGT
>JANYFU010000202.1 GCA_025359665.1 Caulobacteraceae bacterium | reverse complement strand
GCTGACCGAGAAGGACGGCTATTTCTATGGCCGCGGCACGATCGACATGAAGGACGGCGACGCGGCGCTGGCCGACGCCCTGATCCGCCTGAAGCGCCAGGGCTATGCGCCCGACCGCGATATCATCGTGATGTTCACCGCAGACGAGGAGGCGGGCGGCGACGCCAACGGCCCCACCTGGCTACTGAAAAACCACCGCGATCTGATCGACGCCGAGACCGCCTACAATCTCGACGGGGGCGGCGGAGCCACGAAGGGCGACCGGCGGTTGTTCTATGAAGTCGGCACGAGCGAGAAGATCTACCTGACCTTCACCCTGGAAACGACCGGGCCGGGTGGCCACGGCTCGCTGCCGGGTGCGGACAACCCGATCTACCGGCTGGTCGATGGGCTGCAACGGATCGCCGCCTACAAGTTCCCGGTGATGACGACGGCCACGACCCGGGCCAGTTTCAAGGCCCTCGCCGCGTTGCAACCCGGCCCCGACAGCGCCGACATGCTGGCGGTTGCGGCGCCGGCGCCCGACCTGGCCGCCGCCGAGCGCCTGTCGCGCACGCCCTATGGCAATGCCGAACTGCGTACGACCTGCGTGGCGACGTTGATATCGGGCGGCCATGCCGAAAACGCCCTGCCTCAGCGAGCCAAGTCAACAATCCAGTGTCGATTGATGCCGGGAGACACGGCGGAGAACGTCCAGGCGACGCTGGTGAAGGTGCTGAATGACGGCAAGATCAGCGTTACCGAAGACGCACCGCCGATCGTCAGCCCGGAGTCGCCGCCGACGCCGGAGGTGATGGCGCGGATCGGCGCGGTGGTTCATTCGATGTGGCCGGGCGTCACCATTGTGCCGACCATGTCCACGGGCTTCAGCGACGACCGCCAGACCCGCAACGCCGGCATTCCCTCCTACGATGTCAGCGGCATGTGGAGCGAGGTGGGCGAGAACCGCGCCCACGGCCGGGACGAACGGGTCGGCGTGACCGCGTTCGACGAGAGCGTCGAATACACCCACCGGCTGATGAAGGCTCTTGGGGGCGGCAAGCCTTAGGGAGGTTTTTTCAAAATGAACTACTCGGTTTCAATCGATGTTCCGAGCCTTGACGAGGGCCTGCGATTTTATCGCGACGCTTTGGGACTTTCCGAAATCGCCCGACCCGTGGCGACCTATGTCATTCTCCGATGCGGAAACTCCGAAATCGGATTGATCGAGAAGTCGGCGGGAAGCAAACCGGCCAAGGGGACCGATGTTCGCCGATATGAGCGACACTGGACACCCGTCCATATCGACTTTCACGTTGACGATTTCGAAGCCTTCCTGGCCAAGGCGGTGACCGCCGGCGCGAAGTGTGAGCAGAAATTCGAAGGAGGCGCACGTCCGTCCATCGCCTTTTGCAGCGATCCGTTCGGCAACGGCTTCTGCGTGATTGGGTCACGCGCGGCGTAGAAACAGTCGGCGCGAACAGGCCACCCGAGCCGGAGGACCGGTATTGAAATTGCCTCGCGTGTCGGCTGATATAAATGGTGTCAGTATTCGAATGACGCTGTGCTGATTGTGCGACCGACCAGAAACGCGTCGGCGACCAATTGCAGGGGGCGCAGGTCGATGTCGCTATCTCCGGCGGCGATCAGATCGGCGAAACGCTGATAGAGGCGCGGGTATTCCCGGTTCGCGCTTTCAAGCGCGGCCGTGCCGTTGATCGACAGGCGGCGGCCGCCTTCGGATAGCCTAAGGACGCCGTCATCGGTCTCGACAATGATGTCCCACGATTGCGGCCCGGTTTGCAGGAAGTCGAATTCGGCCGAGACTGGCGTGTCCGCGCCATGGACCATCGCCAGTGAAGCGGCGATGGGCGCGGCGCGATTGGCGGGCACGTGGAGGGTGCTGGAACTGATCCGCAGCGCCTGTGGCAGGATCGCGGTGGCGATCGACAGCGCGTTTATGCCGGGATCGAACACCCCGAACCCACCGGCCTCCAGGATCCAATCCTGCCCCGGATGCCAGACGCGAATATCCTCGCGCCACTCGATTCGCACCGAGCGGATCGATCGGGTGGCGAGCCAGACGCGCGCGGCGTCGACGCCGGCCGCCTCTCGCGAGTGCCAAGTGGCAAACAGCGTGACGCCAGCCTTCTCGGCGCGGCGGGCAAGTTCGACAACCTCCGACACTGTCGCGCCCGGCGGCTTCTCGACCATGACGTGCAGCCCCGCGTCGATCGCCGCGGCGGCGACCTCGAACCGTCCAGACGGTGGCGTGCACAGCGATACGGCGTGGAGGCCGTGGCCACCGCGAAGCAGCGCGTCGATGTCGGCATGGCCCGGTGTGCCCGGCAATGTCGCGTGCCGGCTGGCGGTGGCGACGAGCCGGAAGCGGTCGTCCGCGGCGATCGCGGGCAGGTGTTGATCGCGGGCGATCTTGCCGATCCCGACAAGGCCCAGGCGGATCGGCGGATTGTTCATCGCTCAGGCCTCAAAGTTTTTCATTCTCCCGCATTGCGTTGACGATGGCGCGCCTCGACGGTCAAGCCGGAGCGCGGCCATCGTGCTTCATTGCGTGACCTGTTAGTCTTTGCGAATGAGCGACCTCTTCGAAGCCGCCGGACTGACGCCCGGGCCGCCCACGCCGCTGGCCGACCGGCTGCGGCCACAGGCCTTGAGCGAGGTGGTAGGGCAGGATCATCTGCTCGGCCCCGACGGGCCGATCGGGCGGATGGCGGCGGCTCACCGGCTGAACTCCATGATCCTGTGGGGTCCGCCCGGCACCGGCAAGACCACCATCGCCCGGCTGCTGGCGGCGGCGGCCGGCTACGAGTTTCAACAGATTTCGGCGGTGTTTTCTGGCGTCGCCGACCTGAAGAAGGCCTTCGAAACCGCGCGGCTGCGCAGGACCGCTGGCAAGGCGACCTTGCTGTTCGTCGATGAAATCCACCGTTTCAACCGCGCTCAGCAGGATGGTTTCCTGCCGTTCGTGGAGGCCGGGACCATCACCCTGGTCGGCGCCACCACCGAGAACCCGTCCTTCGAACTCAACGGCGCCTTGCTGTCGCGCTGCCAGGTCTATGTGCTGCGACGGCTGGACAGCGACGCGCTGGCGACACTTCTGGCCAAGGCCGAGGTTTTCGAGGGCAGGACGCTGCCGCTGGATGCCGCGGCGCGGGAGGCGATGGTCGCCATGGCCGACGGCGACGGGCGCTATCTACTGACCCTGGCCGAGACCCTGTTCACGATCGCCTCTGATGCGCCACTCGACGTCGCCGGCATGAGCCAGGTTCTGCAGCGCCGGAGCCCGGCCTATGACAAGGATCGGGAGGAACATTACAACCTGATCTCCGCGCTACATAAGTCGGTGCGGGGCTCGGACCCCGACGCGGCGCTGTATTGGCTGGCGCGGATGCTGGACGGCGGCGAGGATCCACTGTTTATCGCCCGGCGGCTAGTGAGGATGGCGTCGGAGGATATCGGAGCCGCCGACCCGCTTTCGCTGCTGGTCACCACCGCCGCCAAGGACGCTTATGATTTCCTGGGCAGTCCCGAGGGCGAGCTCGCCCTGGCCCAGGCCTGTGTCCACATGGCCTGCGCTCCCAAGTCGACGGCTGTCTACAAGGCCTTTGGCGCCGCCCGACGCCTGGCCAAGGAGACCGGGTCGCTGATGCCCCCCGCCCATATCCGCAACGCCCCGACCCGGCTGATGAAAGACCTGGGCTATGGCAAGGGCTATCAGTACGATCCCGACACCGCCGAAGGTTTTTCCGGCCAGAACTATTTCCCCGAGGGCGTCGATCGCCCCGTGTTTTATCAGCCGAAAGGCGAGGGCGCCGAAGCCCGCGTCAAGGAACGACTGCAACGCTGGGCGTCGATGCGAGAAACGCGTTGAAGACCATCATCCTGTCGCCGGAAGAGATCGCCTTTGTTCGCTCGCTCGTGATCCATGAGGATGCCGAGGTTCTGGCGCTGAACAAGCCCCCCGGCCTGTCCAGCCAGGGCGGGCGGATCGCGGTCCATACGCTGGACGAGCTGCTGGCGGCGTTTGCCAAATCCAGCGGCGTTCGGCCCCGGCTGGTGCATCGACTGGATCGCGACACCTCGGGCGTCATCCTGACCGCCCGCAGCCAGCCCGCCGCGGCGTTCCTCGGCAAGGCGATGATGAGCCGGCGGGTAAAGAAGACCTACCTGGCCATCGTCGCCCCTGGCGCGCCAGACCCGCGCGAGGGCGGGATCGAGTCGCCGCTGCGCAGGGAAAGCCAGGGCCGCGAGGCCTATATGCGGGTCTGCGAATCAGACCACCCCGACGCGCAGCAGGCGTCCACGCGCTATCGAACACTGGCGTCCAATGACACCGCCGCCCTGGTGGAGTTGGCGCCTCGCACCGGCCGGATGCACCAGCTGCGCGTCCACATGGCCTCCATCGGCCGGCCGATCGCCGGCGATCCCCGCTACGGCGGCGCCTTGGTGCTGGCCGGCGCCCCGGCTCCGCGGCTGATGCTGCACGCCGCCGCCCTGACCTTCCCCCATCCGGCGGGGGGCGAGAGCCGGATCGAGGCGCCGATCCCGGCGGATATCGCGGCCGTGCTAGCGTCTATCGGCTTGGACATTCCCACGCGGTGGAATGCCGGCGTGGACGAGGACGCATCGCGCACATAGTCTGTGGGATAGACGAGGAGCCCCCCCGATCAAAATCCTGTCGATACTTCAAAGGTTGCTGGGTTCCGCGCCGGACCGGAAACCGGTCGTGCTCTACCCGGATCATTATCCCAGGCCCGACCAGGTCGAGGCCATCAAGGATATCATTCGGCGGAAACAGAATGTCGTCGTGCATGGTCCGCCGCGCCAGGGGAAGACCAGCCGGCTGCTCGAAGCCATCGACGGTGAGCAGGTGCTCTACATAGAGTGCCGGCCTGGGTTCAAACGCACCCACATCTATCGACTGATCCTGTCGAGCCTCGGCTATTCGATGTCGGTGTCCAACAAGCGCAACGCCAAGCTGGGGGTCAAGCTGTCGATTCCGGGCACGAGCATCTCCGGCGAAGGCGGCACGACGACCGAGCGGGTTTTTCAGGAAGTTACCATCGACCTCAAGAACGCCTCCGAGGTCGCCCACGTAATATCGAGAATTCAGCAACCCCCGATCGTCGTGCTGAACGCGTTCCACATGCTCAACGCCGACACCATGGTCAATCTGCTGATGGACATCGCGTTCTATTCAGAGCGGTCCAATCTTCGGTTCATCATCGTCGGCTCGTGGAACGACGTGGACCATCTGGAATCCATCGAACCTTCGATCGCTGGCAAACTGCATTATGTGCAAATCCCCTACTGGTCGGTCGATCAGTTGCGCTTGGCTCATGGCTGGATCTGTGAACACCGCAACCACCCGCCACTGTCCGCCGACCGCCTGGATCGGATTCTGGATCTGTCAGGGGGCGACATTTCCCTGCTGGCTGAGCTTACCGACATCGCTCCGGGCATTTCCGCCGAAGCTTTTCAGGCTGAAGCCGCGCGGCTGTCGGTCGCGCGGTCGCGCCGGGGGCTGGAAACCAGGCTTGGCCAGTTCCTCTCGCGCCGGGCGTTTTCGCTCTACTACTCCACGGTCGACCTGACCCTCGACTATCAGACCAACACC
>JANYFU010000193.1 GCA_025359665.1 Caulobacteraceae bacterium | reverse complement strand
GTATCCATCGCCGCCGAGACCAGCGGGATGTTCAGTCTGATTTCGCGCGTAAACCGGGTGGCGGTGCTGACCTGGGTCGGCATGACGTCGGACGGGCCGGGTTCGAGCAAAACATCGTCGAAGGTCAATCCTTCGCGAATCTCCATGAGACTCTCCGTTTTGCGAGGCTCGTATAGCGACGGGCGCGGCCCTGGGGAACCCCCCGCGTCAAGCTTTCGCGGGACGCCCCTTGAACCCGGTCGCCAGCAGGTAGAGCTCGGAGCTCTCGGCGCGGCTGGCCTTGGGCTTGACATGGCGGACCCGCTCGAAGCTCTGTTTGAGCAGGGTCAGCAGCGCGCCGGTCTCCCCGCCCTGGAAGGCCTTGGTGACGAACACGCCGCCCGGCGCGAGAACGTCGATCGCGAACTCGGCGGCGACTTCGATCAGGCCGACGATCCGCAGGTGATCGGTCTGCCGGTGCCCGGTGGTGTTGGGCGCCATATCCGACAGGATCACATCTGGCGTTCCGTCTAGCAATTCGATCAGGCGTGGCGCGCATTCCGGGTCGGTGAAATCCTGCTGAATGATCGTCGCGCCGGTCAGCGGATCGACCTCCAATAGGTCGACACCCACCACGGCGCGGGCTCCGCGCTCGACGGCGATCTGCAGCCAGCCGCCCGGCGCGCAGCCCAGGTCGACCACCCGGGCGCCGCGCGAGATCAGGTGAAACCGATCGTCGATCTCGCGCAGCTTGAAGGCCGCCCTCGAGCGATAGCCCTTGGCCTTGGCCTCGGCGACGAATGGATCGTTGATCTGGCGCTCCAGCCAGGCCTGTGACGACGGGGTGCGTTCCTTGGCGGTCTTCAACCGCTTGGGGCCGGCCCGGCCGGCGTCGGTCCCTCCGGTGGGAAGACGGACCATGCGTTTGCGTGGCGGTTCCTCGGTCACTGGCTTCGTCCTCCGCGTCCGCCACGGCGGCGGCGAGACCGGCTTCGCCGCCGGGTCTTGCGCTCGGTGGACATCAGCGACAACAGCAAACCTTCCCGCAGGCCGCGGTCGGCGACGCGAACGCGCTCGCAGGGCCACAGCTCCTGAACCGCCTGGAGGATGGCCGCGCCGGCCAGCACCAGATCGGCGCGGTCAGGTCCGATGCAGGGCTCGGCCGCCCGCTCAGCCACGCTCAGGGACGCCAGGCGCGCCGCGACAGCCTCGCACTCGCCCCTGGTCATCCACAGCCCGTCGACCAGATTGCGGTCATAGCGGCGCAAGCCCAGATGCAGGCTGGCCAGGCTAGTGATGGCTCCGGACGTTCCGACCATATGCCCGCCGCCAGCCGCGAACGCCTCCCGCATCGCCTCCGCGCCCTCGAACCCCGTCATGGCGGACTTCACGGCGTCCACCATGCGCCGATAGTGCCCTGCATCTCCGATCGCCTCTGGAAAACGCTCGGCCAGGGTGACAACCCCAAGCGGCGCCGAATGCCAGGCCTTGATCGGCGCACGCCCCACGCCTCGCGTGACGCCGGCCAAGCCCGGCTGGGCCAGGTCTATCCAGGAGATTTCGGTCGACCCGCCGCCCACATCGAGCACCAAAGCGGCCTTGGAGCGCCGATCCAACAGGTCAAGGCAGCCGGCGACCGCCAGACGCGCTTCTTCCTCAGGCGAAATCACCTCAAGGCGAAGGCCCGTCGCCTGCTCGACCACGGCGAGGAACTCCGAGCCGTTGGCGGCGCTTCGACAGGCCTGGGTTGCCACGGCGCGAACCTGTTGAACGCCCCGACTACGCACTTTCTCGGCGCAAATCTTCAACGCGCCGATCGCCCGCGACATGGCCGCCTCGCCCAGCCGGCCGCTATCGGACACCCCTTCGCCCAACCGGACGATCCGAGAAAAGGCGTCGACGATGCGAAAGCCGCCCTCATCGGGTGTGGCGATCAGCAGGCGGCAATTGTTGGTGCCGAGGTCCAGCGCCGCGAACAGCGGGGTCGCTTCACTCATTTACGCGTCCGCCCGAATATTGAGCGCCGCGCGATTGGCCGCATGGCCGGTCTGGACCGGCCCCTTGATAGGGCGGCGGAAGGGCGTAATTTCATCTCCAGTTCAGGTCCGGGACCTTAGTTGCAGGCTCATGAATACAAGGCTCGCGAAATTCGCCATCGGCCAAGTGGTCAAACATCGGATTTTCCCGTTCCGCGGGGTTATTTTCGATGTGGACCCCGTGTTCGCCAATACCGAAGAATGGTGGTTGTCGATTCCAGAGGAGGTTCGCCCCCGGAAGGATCAACCATTCTATCACCTTTTGGCTGAAAATGATCAGTCCAGCTATGTCGCCTATGTATCGGAACAGAACCTGCTTCCCGACGAGACCGACGAGCCTGTCGGGCACCCCCAGACCGCATTGATTTTCGAGGCTTTCAAGCCCGGTCACTACCAGCTCCGCCCGCGCATCACCCATTGATCCCAGCCTACGCCATCGACCAGAATTGGGACGGCTACAGCGCCGCCGAGCATCGGGTCTGGACCACGCTCTATGATCGCCAGCGCGACCTGCTCGAGTCGCGCGCTTGCGACGCCTTCCTCAAGGGCCTGAAAGCTCTCGATCTGCACGGCGACGGCATCCCGGATTTCGCGCGGATCAATCCCAGGCTGGAAAAGCTCACCGGCTGGCGAATCATTGCCGTGCCGGGGCTGATTCCGGACGCTGCGTTTTTCGACTGCCTGGCTCAGCGGATTTTTCCCGCCGGCCAGTTCATCCGTTCGGCCGACACCCTGGATTATCTCTCCGAGCCCGACATTTTTCACGACGTGTTCGGCCATGTGCCGATGCTCACCGATCCGACCTTCGCTGACTACATGCAGGCCTATGGGATCGGGGGTCAGCGCGCCCTGGGTCTCGACCACCTTCACCATCTGGCCCGGCTGTATTGGTACACGGTGGAGTTCGGCCTGGTCCAATCCAGGGAGGGGCTGAAAATCTACGGCGCCGGCATCGCCTCATCCCATGCCGAAGCGATCTTCGCACTTGAAGACCCTACGCCGAGCCGCATCGCCTTCGACATTCTCAGGGTGATGCGAACTCGGTATCGAATCGACACCTTCCAAGAGACCTACTTTGCCATCCCGTCGATCGGGGCGCTTCTGGAGGCGACACTCCAAGACTTTTCCGACCTCTACGCGGCGCTGGAGACGGCCTCGGAAATCGCGCCGGGCGTGATCCTGCCCACCGACCGCGATCTTGGCTCTGGTCCGCCGGTCCTGGAGGCGCGTCAGTAGTCCTTGCGCCAGCGGATCGAGACGGCGTGATCGCCCTGGCTGGTGACGCGCGAGACGATTGCCAGATGCTTGCGCACCCGCCACTCAACCTGGGCGCCCTGGCCGTTCTTGCCGCCGCCGGAAACTTCCAGATAGACCGTGTCGGTCAGGTATTTGCCGCCCGCCACGGCGAAGCCGGTGGCAGCGCCCGAGTCGATCGCCAGCCGATCCAGATGCGCGAAGCCTCTGAGGCCCCCGATCACGTCGAAACCGCCGCTCCCGGCCAGGCCCGCCACGGCCGACGCCAGCTGAGCCGCCTGGAAGCCGGACAGCTGCGCGGCCGACGATCCGAACAACACCTGGGAGAGCACTTCGTCCTGAGGCAGGGCCGGGGTCGAAGACAAGGTCAAGGTTGGGGCGGCTGCGGCGCCGCCGATCTTGATGGCGGCGGTCAGCGTCGGATCGTCCCTGGTGGCGGTCAGATCCAGCCGGATCGTCTCGGGTGTCGAGCCCAGATAGACGACGCTGCGGTCGTCGACCTGGAACCGCTTGCCGGCGAAATCATAGTCGCCGCGCACCAGCCGCGCGACGCCGGTCAGGGATGGATTGGCCGTCGAGCCCGACACCTTGGCGTCGAGAGACATCTCCAGGTTCAGGCCGCGGCCCTTGATGAAGATGCCGCCGGATGAGGTCAGGGCGATGTCCAGTGCGACCGGCGGTTCGCGGTCGGGAGGTGGCGGCGTAAAGGTCTCGACGTCCGTGGTCCGGTGGATCTCGGTCACCGCCATCGGCACGACCCCGGATGGCGCGGTGGCCTTGGGCGATATCTGCGCGCGGTCGACGACCAGGGCGCCGCCGAGACGGACCTTGCCGTCGGCGGCGCGATCGACATTGACCGTGCCGCTGGCCGTGGCCTGGCCAAGGCTGTTGTCGATCAGCCGGAAGCCCTTGAGCGCAATGCGAAAACCGGAAGCGCCGCCCCTCAGCAAGCTGACCTGGCCACTACCTGACACCGCACCCTTAGCGCCGTCGGTCGCGGTGAACTGGGTCACATCGACGGAATCGCCGTGCAGATCGGCGCGCAGCGTAAGACCCCGGAGTTTGAGACCGACGCCCGAATCCTCGAAGTCACCATCGGTGACCGAGGCGGCGCCGGTGAGCCGGGGATCCGCCAGAGTGCCGCCGATTGCGCCATCGGCGACCAGATGACCGGTCAGGGACCGGCCGCCGCCCTCGATCAGATCCCAAAGCGGTCCGATCTGCCCGTCGGCGAAAAACCGGCCTGATATGGGTTTGCGGGACTCCAGCGCCGCCTGGAAAGGCGACGCCGATAGGGTCGCGGGTAGGCGAAGGTCTGCCGACAGGCGCGAGCCACGGTTATCGCCCAGCTGGGTTTTCAAGGCGACCGCGCCGCCCCCGAATGTGGCCTCCAGTGACCCCGCCACCGACGCCGAGCCTTGCAGATCGCGCTCGCCGACCCCGGAGACACTGGCGTGGACGGTTCCCGCGAGCGCCCCGCCGTCACCGGTGAACGTTAGCACACCCTCGCCGCGCCCACGAATATCCGGGTTGAGCACGGCCAGATTGATGTCCGAGAAAACCCCATGCCCGCTGAGGCGGGACCCGTTCTTGGCGAGCGTGATGTCGGCCTTGCCGTTCGCCAGGGACAGGTGAAGGGCCGCGTCGAGACCCGCCGATCCGAACGAAACCTCCGCCGGCGACAAAGTCCGAAAGTCGGCCGCGCCCACGCGACCGGCGCCGGTGAACGACACGACCCGCGTACTTTTAACCTCCGTCAGGAAGCCCGAGCCAAGCAGCCGACCGGCAAATCCGGAAGCGTCGCCATGGGCTTCAAGCTTGTAAGGCAATCGGCGCAACGGGCCATCGGCCGACAGAGAGATGGTCTGGAGCACCCCACCTCCGCCAGGCAGGGTGACGCCGGACGCCTTGATCGCCACGTGGGCGCCGGGTCCCTCGGCCGAGGGCGTGATCTGAACCCGTCCGTCGGCGTGACCCTGGTCGATGAATGCTCCGGGTCCCACAGAACCCGTGAGGTCGGCTTCGACCAGGGCGCCGTCCCTCAGAATCCCCCCACCCTTGATGGCCGCTCCCCCCGCGACCACATCGATATCACTGAGGCCGATCTGGCCAGGGTCGAGGCGGAAGCCGACATTCGCCTTGGCCGGCCCGCTGGCGCTGGCGCCGGTGAGATCAACCCGGCCGCTGATCGTCTGGCCATCGCTAAGCACACTCAGCGCCACCCGCGCGTTGGTCAGACGTAAAGCCGGGAGATCGGGCAGATCGATGGACTTGAAATCGGCGGTCAGGTCGAGACGCGGCTTATCGATGGCGCCGGTCAAATCACCCGATCCCTGGGATGCCCCCGAAATAGCCAGCGGCCCGACGACGAGAGGTCCGGCGGTGGTCCAGTCCAGCTTCACACGCAGGTCACCCTTGGCGCCCACCAGCCCGGCGGCGGTCGCCGAGCCACCAGCGCCCTTCAGCACGGCGCGCGTCAGGGTCAGGCCGGCATTTCCAGCCTGGCCATCGACCCGCAGGTCAGGCACGGGGCCTAACAGGCTATTGGCCTCGGCGGAGTCCAGACGAAGCCCCTTGCCGACGCCATGGAGACTGAACACCCAAGGCGCGGTGGTCCTGGTCTGGGTGGCGCTCCAGTCGGCGGCCAGCGATCCCTGGGTTCCCGGAGCCACGCCCAGCAGGCTGCGGACCTGGGCCTTTCCCGCGAACGCAAGCGCCCCGAACAAACTCTGACTGCCCTGCCCGTCCAAATCGACCGCGGCGCCGTGAATGGAGACCTTTCGCCACAGCACCCTGCCGTCGGCCAGCCAGGCGATCTCGGCATTGGCTCGGGGCGTCGGTCCCAACAGGGCGGCCGCTTGACTTGCCTTTGGGTCCGCCGCCGCCAGGGCCTGGGTATGGAGCGTAACACCGGCGTGGTCGCCGGATAGCTGGAAGGGCGCCTCGACCCTGGTCAGGCTGACACCAGCCTGCTTGACCGAGTCCAGTGTCGCCGCGCCGATCAGCGACCATATGGCGCCATCACCAGTCAGACGACCAGTCGCCTTCGCCGCCCCGAGTCCGGGAAATCCGGCCAGGCTCGACAGATTGCCGACCGAAGCACCCAAGACCAGGCCTGCCGGACCGGTCCGGCGATGGTCGATGTCCACCTCGCCTTTAGCTGTCAGCGCGGCGTTGGCCCCACGACCGTCGACAGTCACGCTGTAAAGCCCTTTGGGAAGGCCGGTCGCCGCAAGATGGAACGAAACGGTGGGTCCGATCCCGTCACGCCAGCCGGATAGCAGCCGTGACGCGGACAACTCGATACGTCCGGAGGCGTCGCCACCCGATGGCGACCAGTGCCCGGCGGCCGTCGCCGGCGCGGTGACGCCCACGGTCGTCGCCACCGAGAATGAGCCTGTGTTAGGCGAACCATGAGCCTGCGCGTCGAACAGGAACGGCTTGTCGACCTCCAGACCCAGGGTCCCCGCCAAGGCTCCGCCTGTAGCCTCGCGCGCATGAGCTTCTAGGTTGATCAGCTTGCGGTTGAAGGTGAAATGGGCCCGCAGAAAATCGCCGCGGCGCTCCAGGCTGAGGGCCGACACCTGTCCGGCAACGCCGTTTCTCCGCCCCAGGTTGAGAGCCCCATCGACCTGATAGTCGCCACTTCTGTTGGCGAAGGCCTGGGCTATGATGAGGCGGGTGTTGAACCTGTCGATCTGGATTGAGACCGGCGAGGGTCCGCCCCCAGCGACCCCGGCCTGGCTCGCCAACAATTGAGGCTGCCGCACCAGCGAAATCGTCCCCGCCGACAGGCTGGTCATCCGCACGCGACGGCCCAGGAGTTCTCCCGGCCGCCACGAAATCCGCAGGTCTCGGGCGGAGAGCCAGACGCCGCGCGGATCGGCGATCTCCAGCCGCGCCAGGGTGAAATCGTTCCAAGGATCTCCGGCCAGGCCCGAGACCCTCAACCAGCCCAGGTCGCCGACCCTGACGCCGTTGGCCAGATTGACGATCATCGCCTGGCCAGTTTTCGTGGTCGGGCCATAGCGGACCAGAGCCGTGACCAGGCCCAGGATCACCATGCCGGCCAGAAAAATCCTCAGACTGATGCGTCTCAAAACGCCTGGCCGATGCTGATGTAGATCTGGACCGGGCTATCTCCCCGCCGCGAATTGACCGGGGTGGCGATGTCCAGCCGCAGAGGCGCGAAACCCAGATCATAGCGGACACCGGCGCCCACGCCGATCGCGAGGTTGTCGAAACTGGGAGCCGAAGAGGTTCCTATCCCGCCCACGTCGGCGAAGGCGACCAGACCCCAGCTCTTGGACAGGCGCTGTCGCAGCTCGATCGAGCCCTCGGTCAGCGACAGCCCCCCTTCGGGTGTATTGTCCGACAGTCGAGGCCCGACGGCCTGATAGCCATAGCCGCGAACCGATCCACCACCGCCAGCGAAGAAGCGGCGGTCGGCGGGAACGCCGGGTATCGAGCCACCGAGGATCGACCCAAGTTTGACACGTGCGGCTACTATGGGAAGGCCACCGCCCAGCGGCAGGTAGCCGCTCACCTGCGCCTCGGTCTTCAGATAGCCGAGACTCCGATCGCCTTCGATCAGGGTTGGGTCGGTCTCGGCGTCGAAGCGCCAGCCGCGGGCCGGGTTAAGAATGCTGTTCGAACGGTCCAGGGTAAACGCCGCCCTCCCGGTGGCGATGAACAGATTCAGGGTTTCACCCACGGGCGTGGCGAGAAGATTGACCGCCACCTTCTCGCGCGTCGATGCAAAATCCAGCGAGCCACCGAGGGAAACCGAGTTGGTAAGGTCGGCTCGGCGGATCACATCCAGACGAACCCCGCCGCCTACATCATCATAGGCCGGCGTCCGGTCCCCAAGAAAGCCGCCGCCGATCTTCAGCGTCTGGCCAGCATGTCCCCAGTGCGGTAGATCCTGCTCAAGGTCGAATTTCTGTTGAATATCATACAGCTTGGCGATGAGGATCAGGGAATCCCCGCGGCCGAGCCGGTTGAAGGTGGTCCATTTGGCGTCCACGCCGGAACCCTCGGTGGTCGAATAGCTGGCGCCCAGTTCCAGCGAATGCCGCGGCCGCTCGACCAGGGTGACGATCACCGGCCTGGGCGCGTTGCGATCAGCCGAGGCCGCTCCCAGGGCTACGGTGGCGGACTCATAGACTCCTGTCTCCAGAAGCCTCTTCTCCAGCTTGGCGAGCAGGGCCGGGTCATAGGTCGCCCCTGGAGCCCAGGGAGCCAGCCGCGCGACCCAGGCCTGCCTGGAGCGGGTCTTGCCCCCTGATCGAACTGGCCCAAGCTTGACCAAGACAGACGCGGTGATGCGGATCGTCGGCCTCACCGTTGAGTCGGCGTGATCGACGATTACCTCGCGTGGCTGGATTTCCGCGTCCGCGTAGCCGAGTTTCTGAAGGGCCGCGACCGCCCTTCCCTCGGCCGCCAGGATATCGGCCGCCCGTCCCGGCGCACCTGGGGTCAGATCCAGGGCGACGCGAGCCTTGGACGCGGCGGAGGGATCGGGCGGTGGGCCGACCCAGTCGATCGCCGGCGCCTGAAGCTTGAAGCGCGGCCCCGGCGTTACCTTGAGCAGAGATCGTGGCGAGGGCGCCGCGACGATATCGAGCGCCACGATCGCCTCATAATAGCCTTCCGAACGCAGCAGCGCCGTCGCGTCCCTGGCCGCGTCGATCGCCCGGCGGCGGGCCTCGAGCGCGCTGCGCGGCGGCGCCTTGGCCTCGCCCAGAGCCAGTTCGATTTCGGCTCGCAGGGCGCCGTCGGAAACACCCTCGATGGCGGCGTTCGGCGCGGCCCGCCCCGGGCCGGCGATCAGCAGCCCCGCGGTGATCAGAACTCCGGCGGAAATGGTGTGTCTCAGCGCCTTCACGTCACCCTTTCAGTCCCGATCGTCCCTCTAGAGGCCAAGCCCTTCGAAGTCACGCGCCCAAACTTTGGGCTACGCCCGATGAGGGCGTCGACGCGCCACATAGCGGTTGCGCAACGGTGGCCGGCCGTGGAGAAGTCTCCTCAAGCATTTTCGTGGCTTCAGGCGGGCGCGTGGTCGACATCCAAACGGTGCAAGACGGTTCAGAGTCCATGCGGCGGCCGGAGGATTACCCGGCGGGCCTCGCCTATGATGAGATGTTCGCCGCCGAAGGCGGCACTCGCCCGCACTATCAGCTTTTGCATAACCGGATCCGGTCTCTTGGCGCGATGGAGTTGGCCGAACGCCAGCAGACGCTTGAGCGCTCTTTCCTGCTTCAGGGCATCACTTTCACCGTCTACGGAGCGGACAGCGCCACCGAGCGGATCATTCCCACCGATCTGTTCCCGCGCATTATCTCGGCTCCGGAATGGGCCAAGATCGAAAAGGGACTGATCCAACGCCTGAAGGCGCTGAACCTGTTTCTGGCCGACATCTATGGCGCGCAAAAGATCATCGGCGACGGCGTCGTGCCACGCGACCTGATCCTGGGCGCGCCTTCGTATCGGCGACAGATGCAGCATCTCTATGTGCCCCATAACGCCTATGTGAACGTCTGCGGCAGCGATCTGATCCGCGGCGAAGACGGCGAATTTTTCGTTCTGGAAGACAACCTGCGGGTGCCGTCCGGGGTGTCCTACATGCTGGCCAATCGCGAAGCGGCCAGGCGCACCTTTCCCGGCACCTTCCGCCAGGCGGGCGTAAAACCCGTGGAACGCTATCCCGACCTGTTGTTGGCCACGCTGAAATCGATGGCCGGAGACTGGCGTCCCAACCCCCAGGTCGTGGTCCTGACGCCTGGCGTCTACAATTCCGCCTACTACGAACACGCCTATCTGGCCCGCCTGATGGGGGTTCCGCTGGTGGAGGGCCGAGACCTTTCGATCCACGACAATCTGGTCTTCATGCGCACCACCGCCGGTCTGCGACGTGTCGATGTGATCTACCGGCGCGTAGACGACGACTTCATCGATCCCTTGAGTTTCCGGAGAGATTCATCGCTTGGCGTGGCCGGGCTATTCAACGCCTATCGCTCGGGCAACGTGGTGATCTGTAACGCGCCCGGCACCGGCGTTGCCGACGACAAGGCGGTCTACGCCTTCGTTCCGTCGATCATAAAATACTATCTAGGCGAAGAGGCCATCCTGCCAAACGTCAAGACGTTCCTCTGCAGAATCCCCGCGGAACTGAACCACACCCTGGCCAATCTCGACAAACTGGTGGTCAAGGCGGTAGGCGCCTCCGGCGGCTACGGCATGCTGGTCGGACCCCACGCCAGCGCCGCGGAGCGGGCTGAATTCGCCGACGCCCTGAAGGCCGATCCGGAGAACTATATCGCCCAGCCGACCATCCAGCTATCCACGGCGCCCTGTCTGGTGGACGGTAAGATCGAGCCTCGCCACGTCGATCTGCGGCCATTCATCCTGTCGGGGGACAAGGTCGTAGTGACCCCCGGGGCACTGACGCGGGTGGCGCTCAAGCGCGGCTCCCTGGTGGTCAATTCCAGCCAGGGCGGCGGGTCGAAGGACACCTGGGTGCTCTCCGACGACGCCCCGCCGGACTCCGACGACGAACTGGAGGCCGGCCAATGATGCTCGCCCGGGTCGCCGACAGTCTCTACTGGGTCGGCCGTTATGTTGAGCGCGCCGAACACTTTTCCCGGCTGGCTTCGGTCATGCTCAACGCCACGCTTGACCGAACGGACGCGGGAACCCAGGCGGCCGAACTGGCCCGGGCCGCCATCGGCGACCGCGAACCCGCCGCCGATGCAAATCCGTTCGAAGCCGCTCGCGCCCTGGTCCTGAACCGCGAACGGGCGGGCGGATCGGTGGTCGATTCTCTCTCACGCGCCCGCGAAAACGCCCGCCAGGTCCGCGACCAGATCACCACCGAGACCTGGGAGCGGCTCAATCTGCTCTATCTTCGCGCCACCGACTCCCGGGCCGAGCACGAATTCGACGCCAACGCTCCCGACTTTCTGGCCGGCATCATCGCCGACCTTCACCTGTTTAAGGGCGCCGCCGACGCCACGATGAGCCATGGCGAGGGTTGGCGGTTCATGGTCACCGGCGTTCACCTTGAGCGGGCGCGGCTGATCGCCAGGCTGCTACGGGTCTGTTTCAGCGGCCACCAGGGCGCGGTGCTTGACGACCATCTGGCCCTGGTCAGCGTTCTGCGCATGGCCTGCGCGCTGGAGCCCTATCTACGCGCCTACACCGCTGATCTTAACTCCCGCTACATTCTGGAATTCCTACTGTTCGACGAGGATTTCCCGCGCTCGATCCGCTACTCTACCGACCGGATGGAAGAGCATCTGAATCGTCTCTCCAGGGGCCGCGAGATTGGTCGTGGCGATCCGGCCCGCCTGGCCGGCCGCCTTAATGCCCGCCTCGCCTACACCGACGTCGAGGATGTGGAATCCACCGGCGCCAGCGCCATTCTCACCGCCGTCGAAGCTGAGTGCACAGCCATCCACCAAGCCATGTTCGACACCTTCGTGGCCTATCCGCTGGAAATGAGGCTGCCCGCCTGATGATGTTCAACATCCAACACGTAACCCAGTACAACTATGACGAGCCGGTCCGTGAAAGCGTCATGGAGCTGTGGATGCAGCCGAGAGCGGCGCACGGGCAGAACCTGATTACCTTCGATCTCGAAACCGACCCGGCCGCCCAGGTTTTTTCCTATGTCGACACCTGGGGCAACACCGTCCGCCATTTCGACGTGCCCCATCTGCACCGGTATCTGACCATCACCGCCCAGTCGCTAGTCGAGACCGCGGCGCCACCATCCCTTCCCGACGCCGTCGATATGAACGAGTGGGAGGCCCTGGCCGGAGACGCGGTTCGGGCCGACTGCTGGGACTTTCTGAAGCCGCACGGCTTCGCGTGCTCAACACCTCTTTTACTTGAGTTTTGCCAGGCAAAGGGGGTTCCGGATCTCCGGAGTCTCGACCCCCTGACCGCGCTGCATCGGCTGAACAACGTGATCTACAGAGGCCTGGACTATGAGGCGGGTGTCACCGGCGCCGACAGCCCCATAGACGAGGCCCTGGAGGCAGGGCGCGGTGTCTGCCAGGACTTCGCCCACATCATGATCACCATCTGTCGCGACTGGGGCGTACCAGCCCGTTATGTGTCTGGCTACCTGAGCACCGACCGCAAGCACGGCGAGCGCTCCGACCCCCAGGCCACCCACGCCTGGGTAGAGGTATTTCTGCCCTCGCAGCGATGGATCGGCTTCGATCCCACCAACGACGTCCTGGCGGGCGAGCGGCATATCTCCGTGGCCATCGGCCGCGACTACTCCGACGTTCCGCCGTCCCGCGGGGTGTTCAAGGGCGACGCGGAAAGCCAGCTATCGGTCGGCGTGTCGGTCCGCCAGGCTTTCGCGGAACTGGCCGAACCGGAGTTCATGCGCCTGGGCGCCCCCGCCCTCGCCGCCGCCCGCCGCCGCGCCAGCAGCGCGGCGCGGCTGGATCAGCAACATCAGCAACAATAGGAAGACCGTCGCGCCCGAGATGGTAGGCCGGGTGGGACTCGAACCCACGACCACTCGATTAAAAGTCGAGGGCTCTACCACTGAGCTACCGGCCCCCAGCGACGTGCCCGGCGAGCGGCGCGGACCATAGTCGCAGGGGCGCCCTCGCCGCAAGCCGGCGTTTTTGCCCCGCGGGCGGATAGCGCAAAAACACTATCGGAATTAAACAGTGCTTATGCGCGCTTTCCTTTCCATCGGCCTCTTGGCGGGCCTGATCGCCATCGCCCCGCGGCCCGCCCCGGCGGCGGAACCGCCGCCCGCGAATCAGGGTGAACTCCAGACTCCCGATCGAGCCGGCACGGCCAACCTGTCCCAGGCTGCCCAGGCGCCGCTGCACGACCTGAACATCGCGCGCCAGGGCATTCCGCCGGTGCTGTTGGCGGCTATCACCAATCCCTATGACCGGCCCAGATCGCTCGATTGTGGTGAGATGACCCGGGAGATTGGCGTGCTTTCGGCTGCCCTGGGGGCGGATTTCGATGAACCCGAGACCCCCCAGGCTCCGAGCCTGACCCAAAAGAACGGCAAGGTCGCCCTCGCCATCGTTCACGGCGCCGCCGAAACCCTGTTGCCCTTTGCCGGCTTCGTTCGGACCCTGTCCGGCGCCCAGAGACACGATCAACTGGTGATCGAAGCGATCACCGCCGGCAGCGTACGACGCGGCTATCTCAAGGGCCTGGGTGAATCCCACCGCTGCCCGCGGCCCGCCAGTCCGGTGCACTTCCTACGGCCACCGCCGCCGGCACAAGAGGATGGTCCGGGTCCGAGATATCCGATTCGGTGATTAGGCGGGCTTCACCTCGACCGGAGCGAGCCCGGCGTGAAACCCACGCCTGAACGACTCGAAACGTCCCTCTCGGATCGCCTTTCGCATCCTGGCCATCAGAGCCTGGTAGAAAGCCAGATTGTGCCAGGAGAGCAGCACCCCGGCCAGAATTTCTCCTGATTTCACAAGGTGATGCAGATAGGCCTTCGAGTAGTCCCGGCTGGCGACGCAATCGATGTCGCCGTCCAGGGGTGTCTCATCCTCGGCGAAGCGGGCGCTTTTCAGATTGATCGACCCCGCCCAGGTCCAGGCTTGGCCATGGCGGCCAGCCCTGGTCGGCAACACACAGTCGAACATGTCCACGCCCCGGGCCACGCCCTCCACCAGGTCAATCGGTTTGCCGACACCCATCAGATAGCGCGGCCGGTCGGCGGGCAGAAACCCTGCCGCGTAGTCCAGCGCCTCGCACATCGCCTCGTGCCCCTCGCCTACCGCCAGCCCGCCGATCGCATAGCCGTCATAGCCGGTCTCGATCAGCCGATCCGACGATTCCCGCCGTAGCGCCGCAAAGGTCGATCCCTGTTGGATGCCGAACAGGGCCTGGGTTTCCCGTTCGCCGAACGCCGCCTTGCAACGGGCGCCCCACCGAGCCGAAAGCCGCAAAGCCTCGCCGGCCCGATCCTCGCTGGCCGGCCAAGCGACGCATTCATCCAACTGCATAACAATGTCCGAACCCAGCAGATCGGCCTGAATCTCGATCGAGCGCTCCGGGCTCAACAAATGGCGCGAACCATCGATCGGACTGGCGAAAACGGCCGCCTCCTCTCCGATCTTCATAAGCTTCGAAAGCGACATGATCTGAAACCCGCCGGAGTCGGTAAGGATGGGGTCATGCCAACCGCCAAACCTGTGCAGACCGCCCAGCCGCGCCACGCGCTCCGCGCCAGGGCGCAGCATCAGGTGGACGGTGTTGCCCAGGATGATCTGGGCGCCCGTCGCCCGTACCTGGTCCATGGTCAGCGCCTTCACCGCCCCGGCCGTGCCCACCGGCATGAAGGCCGGGGTCTGGATGTCGCCGCGCGAGGTCTTCAGCACGCCAGCCCGCGCCGCGCCGTCTTTGGCCTTGATCAGATAGGGGAAGGCGCCCATCAGCCGGCTTTCCAGATCAGGGAACCATCACCGTAGGAATAGAAGCGGTAGCTTGATGCGATGGCGTGTGCGTAGGCGGCCCGCATTGGCTCGAGACCGGCCAGCGCCGCGACCAGCATGAACAAGGTCGAGCGCGGCAAGTGGAAATTGGTGATCAGCCCATCCACGGCGCGGAATCGATAACCCGGCGTGATGAAGATGGCGGTCTCATCAGCGAACGGCTGAATGCGCCCGTCTTCATCCGCGGCGCTCTCGATCAAACGCAGGCTGGTGGTGCCCACGCAGACGATCCGCCCTCCCCGCGCCCGGACGGCGTTGAGGGCGTTCGCCACCGAAGCAGGGATCTCGCCATATTCGGCATGCATGCGATGGTCGGCCAAGGCCTCGGCCTTGACCGGCATGAAGGTCCCGGCGCCTACATGCAGGGTCAGGAAATGGGTCGAGACCCCCGCTAATCGCAGCGCCTCGATCAGATCGTCGGTGAAGTGCAGACCAGCAGTGGGAGCGGCCACCGACCCCGCTTCCCGGGCATAGACGGTCTGATAGTCGAACCGGTCGCGGTCGTCCTCGGCCCGCTTGGCGGCGATATAGGGTGGCAGGGGCATCAGACCGTGATCCTCGACGACGCGGTCCAGATCGGCGCCCGCCAGATCGAAGGCCAAGGTCACCTCGCCGTCGTTTCCCTTGGCGGCGATGGTCGCCCAAAGCGCCGACGACGCACAGGCCCGGTCCTCGCCTCTGCCGAAGGCGATCCGGTCGCCCGCCTTCAGCCGCTTGCCGGGGCGCATGAAGGCGCTCCATCGGCCAGGCGACAGGCGCCTGTGCAGGGTCGCTTCGACAGCGGCCTCGGAACCCTCGCGCGACCGCCGCCCGAACAGCCGCGCCGGGATCACCCGCGTGTCGTTGAAAACCAGGGCGTCGCCGGTGCGCAACAGACGCGGAAGATCACTGAACCGGTGGTCACCGAGGCCGGCGGTGGGGTCAACCAGCAAAAGACGAGCCGAATCGCGCGGCTCGGCGGGCCGTAGCGCGATCAGCGATGGCGGGAGTTCAAAATCGAAATCGGAAACCTGCATGGGC
>JANYFU010000161.1 GCA_025359665.1 Caulobacteraceae bacterium | reverse complement strand
GATTCTGCCAGCTAGGCCGCCGCCGGGAAGCGCTCCGGTCCGAGTTCGGCGATGAGTCAGGTCACCCCTCCGACCGGCACCAGACAGCCCCTCACCCCAAAATCCCCGGCAAATCCAACCCCTTCTCCCGCGCGACATCGAGCGCGATCTCGTACCCCGCATCGGCATGCCGCATCACCCCCGTCGCCGGATCGTTCCACAGCACACGCTCGATCCGCCGCGCCGCCGCCGGCGTGCCGTCGCACACGATCACCATCCCCGCGTGCTGCGAGAACCCCATCCCAACGCCGCCGCCATGGTGCAGGCTCACCCACGTCGCCCCCGACGCGGTGTTCAGCAGCGCGTTGAGCAGCGGCCAGTCGCTCACCGCGTCCGTCCCGTCCCGCATCGCCTCGGTCTCGCGGTTCGGTGACGCCACCGAGCCGCTGTCGAGGTGATCGCGCCCGATCACGATCGGCGCCTTCAGCTCCCCGCTCGCCACCATCTCGTTGAACGCCAACCCCAGCCGGTGCCTGTCGCCCAGCCCCACCCAGCAGATCCGCGCCGGCAGCCCCTGGAAGCGGATCTTCTTCGCCGCCATGTCCAGCCAGGTGTGCAGGTGCGGGTTGTCCGGGATCAGTTCCTTCACCTTGGCGTCCGTCCGGGCGATATCCTCCGGGTCGCCGCTCAGGGCCACCCACCGGAACGGCCCGATCCCCCGGCAGAACAGCGGCCGGATATAGGCCGGCACGAACCCCGGGAAGTCGAAGGCGTTCGCCACGCCCGCCTCCCGGGCCATCTGGCGGATGTTGTTGCCGTAATCCACCGTCGGCACCCCCGCGGCCTGGAAGTCCAGCATCGAGCGCACATGCAGCGCCATCGACGCCTTGGCCGCCTCGGCAACCTGCGCCGGGTCCTGCTCGCGCATCCCCGCCCACCGCTCCAGGCTCCACCCCTTCGGCAGATAGCCGTTGACCGGATCGTGCGCCGAGGTCTGGTCGGTCAGCAGGTCCGGCCGCACCCCGCGCGCGAACAGCTCCGGCAATATCTCGCAGGCGTTGCCCACCAGCCCCACCGACACCGGCGCCCGGTCGGCTCACGACCGGTCGATCACCGCCAGCGCCTCGTCCAGGCTCTCCGCCCGCCGGTCCAGATACCCCGTACGCAGCCGCATCTCGATCCGGCTCGGCTGGCATTCGATCGCCAGGCAACTGGCGCCGGCCATCACCGCCGCCAGCGGCTGCGCCCCGCCCATGCCGCCCAGCCCCGCCGTCAGCAGCCAGCGCCCGGCCAGGTCGCCGCCATAGTGCTGGCGGCCCATCTCCACGAACCCAGGTGCCCTGCACGATGCCCTGGGCGCCGATGTAGATCCACGAGCCGGCGGTCATCTGGCTGTACATCGCCAGGCCCTTGCGATCGAGCTCGTTGAAATGCTCCCAGGTCGCCCAGCGCGGCGCCAGGTTGGAGTTGGCGATCAGCACCCGGGGGCATCGGCGCGGGTGAGGAACACGCCGACGAAACAGAGGTCAAGTGAATCGGAGTAGCATCGCCGGATCGCCAAAGGTTCCGATTCGCCGGCTGGGGGCGGGTTCGATTACATTCAATCTCCCGCTTTGCTCAAGCGTCTTCAAAATACCTTTGTAGTGTGTCTCACGGAACGCTGTCTCGACCACAGAAAACCTCTCGATATCGCCAACTGACACTTGCCGACCCGAGAATTTGGTGACGATCCGCGCCTGAAGGGTGGGAAAATTCGGAGCCTTCTCAAACAGGACAAGCTGGTTCGGATCGGTCGCGTCAGAAAATCTGAACTCGCCACTTTCGTCCGCTTTCCACATAGCCTCTTTCATTTTCTTGAGACCGAGGAGTTCGTTGGTCGCATAGAACAAAAAGTAATCGGTCACGTCTCGGGCGTTGGACATTTCAAATGAGCGCACATAATCCGCCGATGTGCCCAATTGCCGAAGATAGAGGTCGTGCAGGCACCGATTTCTCGTTCGAGGATCGGAAGCGCTGGCGCATCTCCTCCATTCTTCCGTTCCGAAAAAACCATCGAAATTGTCGATTTGATCTGGGTGGCTGATGAAACGGTTGATTTCCTCGTACATGAAGTTGACGAACACCTCGCAGCTACGCTGGGCGAGGATCCGCTTGACCAAGCTGAAAGGCGCACCCGTCCATCCGAACGGATCGATGAAGGCAAATGTCGGCATCAGACGGCCGTTGCGTATGAACGACGGGTAGAGCTTGGTAAACGCGGCCTCAAAGGTGGCGCCGCCTTCGACAACCACACTGAAGTTCGACGGCAAGCTTCGTTGGGCTATGAGCCCGCGCAGGTGATCGGCGCGATCGGCGCGCTCCTCGACGAAGAGAAAGTGGACCTTGGCGGTGAGCGGCGGCTTGTATCCGAGCGCCGTGTCGAGCGCGATCATCGGCGATCCCGCTTCACCGCCGGCGTACTCCCCCGGTCCCGCGAAACCGTCGATGTAGAGGATTTCAGGAAACCTGCCTTGGCTGAGAATGACCATCCACGCCTGCAGGTACCGCTTCAGAATTTCATGCTTCGCTCGTGTGTGGGCCTCAAGCGGCCAAATTGTCTGCTTTGGCGCCGTCATTGCCTGCCCCCTGATCTGGACGAGGTTCGTTTGGATTGGCCCGGGGCCACTGGCTCCACTCGCGTCCGTCGAGCATTCTGCCGCCGGATTTTGGCCTCAGGCCGCCCCATTGCTTAAAGAACAAGGGCACCTTGGCCGCCCGGCACTGGTCGCGCACATCACGCGCCCAATCGACGAGCATGGGTCGCGCACGGGGACCGCTTTCGCCCCCGACAATTACCCAGTGAATACCATCGAGGTTGAGTGGCCCCACGGCGCCGATGAGCGGCTCTACCGACAAGAACCGGATTCCGGCGGGCGCTTGCCGCAAATGGCGAACCCGCGCGGCGCCAGTCGCGTCCTCGACTGAAACACCAATCCAGATATGTGCGGGTGGGGGCCGGCTTGCGTAGCGCTGGCGGAGGTAGTCACGCATCAGGGAGCTACGCTTCGTAAGCACCTGATAGATATGCCAGTCCGCAACTTCCATTGTATCGAACACATCGTCGACGAAAGACCAGCTTATTTCTTTCTGAAATAGGTCGCTCATCGAATTGACAAAGATCATCTTCGGCCGTCGCCAATTCGATGGCTGGCCCAGGCGCTCGGGTTTCAGCGTCAACTCGAATCCGCGTTCGAAGGGGTGCCCCGGTACTCCACGCCAGCGTTCGGCGAACCGCTCAGCGTAACAGTTGTCGCAACCGGCCGTGATCTTGGTGCAACCCGTTACCGGGTTCCACGTGGCATCGGTCCATTCAATTGCTGTCGCGGTTGCCATGCGGTGTCCGGAACAAAATGAGAACATAGACGAGTTGTCTGCGGAGAGCAAGCCCGCCCAGCCGTGGGAACAGGGCAACGAGTTCGGGTTAACCGACGGTGAAAATTGT
>JANYFU010000139.1 GCA_025359665.1 Caulobacteraceae bacterium | reverse complement strand
CCTACGACAGCCGATCGCGAAAGTCCGCGTAGTCGAACCGCCGGACCAGCCTCAGGGCGTCGGTCTCGCTGTTCCAGAGCGCGATCGCCGGTAGCGGCACGCCGTTGAAGGTGTTGGTCTTGACCATCGAATAATGGGCCTGGTCGAGGAAGGCGATGCGGTCGCCGGGCGCCGGCGGGTGGCGGAAGACGTAGTCGCCGATGATGTCTCCGGCCAGGCAGGACGGACCGCCGAGCCGAACCGTGACGCCATCCTCGCCCTCGTTCAGCATCGCGGGCCTATAGGGTGCCTCGATCACATCCGGTATGTGGCAGGTGGCCGAGATGTCGGTGATGGCGACGGTCAGCGAATTGTCGAAGGTGTCGAGGATCTCGCCGACCAGTATGCCCGCGTCGAGGGCGATCGCCTCGCCGGGTTCGAGATAGACCTTCACGCCGTGCCGATCGGAAATCCGGCGAATGAGGGCGATCAGGTCTTCGCGTTGATAGTCGGCGCGGGTAATGTGATGGCCTCCCCCGAGATTGAGCCACTTCAGCCGTGGCAAGAGCCTTTCGAGTCTCGGCTCGAGCGAGTCCCAGATCCGGCGCAGCGGTTCGAAACCCTGTTCGCACAGGGCGTGGATGTGCAGGCCGTCGACCAATTCGAGATGTTCGGGACGAAGTTGCGAAACCGGAAAGCCGAGCCGCGAACCGGCCTGGCATGGGTCGTATCGGGCCACTTCGCATTCGCTGTGCTCGGGGTTCAGGCGCAATCCGATCTCGAACTCGTCGCCCTGGTCGCGCGCGCCCGAGATCACGTCCCCGAACCGAGACACCTGGGCCGGTGAGTTGAAGATCATCGTGTCGGACAACCGCAGCAACTCGGGCAGGTCCTCGCCCCGGTAGGCCGGCGAATAGGTGGTCAGTTCGCCCCTGTAGTGCTCGCGGGCCAGTCTCGCCTCCCATAGGCCCGACGCGCAGACGCCATCGAGGTATTCGCCCACGAGGTCGGCCAGAGCCCACATCGAGAAAGCCTTGAGCGCGAGAAGGACCTTCGCACCTGACCGGTCGCGCACATCCCTGAGCACCGCGAGATTGCGCCGCACCGCGACCTCGTCGACCACGAAACAGGGTGAGGGCACGCGGTTTAGGTCAAATCGAGCGAATGCGCCCGGGCCGGCGGCTTGGGTTTCCATGTTTCTCGGACCGATCAGAAGGCGAGCGGGGCTGGCATTTCCTTGACCTGCCAAGGAAGACCGTACCGCTTGAGCTGGTCCATGAACGGGTCGGGATTGAGCTGCTCGATGTTGAAGACGCCCGCGCCTCGCCACTGGCCGGTCAGCATCAGCGCGGCGCCGATCATGGCCGGCACGCCGGTTGTGTAGCTGACGGCCTGGTTGCCCGTTTCGGCATTGGCGGTCTCGTGATCGCAGATGTTGAAGACGTAGACCGTCCTTGGTTGGCCGTTCTTCTCGCCGGTAGCGATCACCCCGATGTTGGTCTTGCCCCGCGTCACCGCGCCCAGCGACGATGGCTCGGGCAGAATCGCCTTGAGAAACTGCAACGGGATGATCTCACGGCCCTCGAACATTACCGGATCGATTCGGGTCATGCCGACATTGCCCAGCACCTCGAGGTGCCTGAGGTAGGACTCGCCGAATGTCATCCAGAAGCGGATGCGTTTGATCTCCGGGTAGAACCTGGCCAGGGACTCAAGTTCCTCATGGTACATCAGGTACATGTTCCGCGGGCCGACCTCTTCGAAGTCGAACACCTGTTTTTGGGCGAGCGCGGGGCCCTCCACCCATTCGCCTTTCTCCCAGTGCCGCGAGGGCGCCGTCACTTCGCGGATGTTAATTTCGGGATTGAAGTTGGTGGCGAAGGGCAGGCCGTTGTCGCCGCCGTTGCAGTCCAGGATGTCCAGGCTGTCGATCCGGTCGAGCAGATGCTTGCGGACATGGCCAGTGAACACCGAGGTGACGCCCGGGTCGAATCCGCAGCCGAGCAACGCCATCAAACCCTCCGCCCTGAACCGCTCCCGATAGGCCCACTGCCAATGATACGCGAACCGGGCCTCGTCGCGAGGCTCGTAGTTGGCGGTGTCGAGATAGTTCACGCCCGCCTTGAGGCACGCCTCCATGATGGCGAGGTCCTGATAGGGCAGGGCGAGATTGACCACGAGCCGCGGTTTGACGGCTTCGATCAGCGCCGCGGTCGCCGCGACGTCGTCGGCGTCAAGCTCCGCCGTGGCGATGGTCACGCCGGTTCGATGCTTGACGGAGGCCGCGATGGCCTCGCATTTGCCGATGCGGCGGCTGGCCAGGGTGATGTGCAAGAACACCTCCGGGCACATCGCCATCTTATGGACCGCGACCGAACCGACGCCGCCGGCGCCTATAACAAGCACCCCGCTCATCCGTGCCTCTCCTGTCGCCAATCAAGCGCCCGCACGCGGGCTGGGGCGTCCTATCACGCGGAGGGTGTGACCCCTAGCTTCAGTGGGCGGCCGGGCGTTTGTGGCCCCAGGTGCTGGGCGCGTCGTGGCGGCCAACGCGCCAGGTGGCCTCGTCGACTTCGATGGCGCCGCAGCCGAACTCCACCTCGAACCCGCCCGGCGTTCGCGCATAGAACGACACCATATGATCGTTGGTGTGGCGCCCCAGGGTGGCGGTGATCGGCGCGCCCGCCGCCTGCGCCCGTTCCATCGCGAAGCCCACCGCGTCCAGGGTCGGGGTCTGGATCATGAAGTGGTGCAGCCGCCGGGGCATCGGGACCGGGATCAGCGCCAGAGTATGATGGCGCCGATTGCAGTGGAAGAACTCCATGTCGAAGCTGACCTTTGGGGCCGGCCGCATGCGGATGGTGTCCGACAGCCGAAAGCCCAGCAGGTCCTGGTAGAAGCGCCGCGCCGCCGCCATGTCCCTTGTCGACAGCACTACATGGCCCAGCCCCTGTTCGCCGGTGACGAAGCCCCCGACGCCGGCCGGCGAGGCGAAGGGCGTCTCGGTGCGCAAGGTCGGACCGTAGAATATCTCCACCTTCAGGCCATCGGGATCGAGGCACGAGATCAAGCCCACTACGCCCCGTTCGGCGAGCCGGTCCGTATCGCCGTTGCCGACCGCCAGGCCGGCGTCGGCCAGCCGGATTCGCATGGCCTCCAGCTCGGCCGGGCCGCCGACTTCGAACCCGAGATAGTTCAGGTCGTCGGCGTCTCCCGCCTCGACCGCGATGCGCCACGCTAGATCGTCGAGACGAAACCGGCGCGCCGCGCCAGCCGGCTCGGCCGGCATCAGGCCGAGCACGCCGGTGGCGAAGGCGCTCCAGGCGTCCGGGTCCCTCACTTGGAGACCGATGTAACCGAGCGATCCGATCGTCATGGGATAGCCTTCTCCTGGGTTGGTTTGGCGACTTGGCCGTATTTGGCCTTGAGTCGGCCGCCGCCCGAGACTCGGCCCATGCCCCGAACGGCAATGCCGGTGTCCAGTTTCAGCACCCCGCCGGTGGCCGGGCGGCTGTCCCGCCGCGAGGCCAGGAACACATAGCCGCCCGCATAGTCAGCCGGCGTGGGCACATAGCCCAGGGGGACGTTCGGGCCGGCGACGGCGGAGAGATTGAGGCTACCTATCGACCTGTCCGCCATGTCGAGCGCGCCGGGGCCGCGAAGGTCGGTGTCGATCGGCCCAGGGGCAACGCCATTGACTCGCACCGCCGGTGCGAACTCGTAGGCGAGTTGCCGGATCAGGCCGACCAGCGCGTGCTTCGAGGCGGTATAGAGTGGCCCGCCGCCGGCCGGATCGAAGCCGGCGTTGGAGACGGTGAAAATCAGCGAACCGGCCGAGCGAACCAGCGCCGGAAGGGCGGCCTTGGCGAGGTTGAGGCAACCCTTGACGTTGACATGGAACAGCTCATCGAAGGCCGCGTCGATCCGCTCGGCGGGCAGGTCGTCCAGCGAGAGCGAATAGTCCCAGATGCCGGCGTTGCCGATCGCGCAGTCCAGCTTGCCGAACCGCTCGACCGCCAATTCCACGGCGCGTTGGTTGTCGGCGATGGCGCGGACGTCTCCAGGCGTGACCAGAAGCTGGTCGGCATGGGCTGCGGCGAGATCCGCCAGGCGGTCCGGCGTCCAGTCGAGCACCGTCACGCGCGCGCCCTCTTCAAGGAAGCGCTCGACGATGGCACGGCCGAGGCCCGAGGCGCCGCCGGTGACGAGTACGACCTGGTCCTGGAGAGCAGCCATCCTTATTCGTCCTTAGAATATCGTGCTCATGTTGGTTGACTGGACCACCGTCTGGTCGAGGAACAGGTGGCGTTTCGCGAGCCGAAAACCCGCGTCCGTCCGGCGCAGCGTGTCGACGCGTCGGCCGACCCAGCTGTCGATGTCGGCTTCCAACCGGGTGCGGTAGAGATGGAAACAGGCTTCGACGGTGATCTCGTCGCCGGCGATCTCCAGGATCCGCACGTTCGACACGAAGTGCCGGGAGCGGGATGGCGGATCCTCGGACCAGGCGGACCCGGCCTCCAGTTTCCTGACCCGCACCTCCAGCAATGTGCGGTCGTCGTCGAAATAGGCCATGTCGCCGAGCTTGGTGAACTCGCGATCGATGTCGGCGAGGGTCACGGTGCGGCGGATCGGCATCCAATAGTGGATGTCGTCGGCGAGCAGCCCCAGCCACCGGCGGTATTGACGGGCGTCGAGCAGCGCCGCCTCGGCATAGAGGAACTGCTCGACCTCATATTGAAGCAGGACCCGGTCCGAGAGGAGCTTTTCGCGCGTCGTCAGATCTGGCGCCATCAGACGGGTCCCGTGGGCGGCGGCGTATGATTGGCCTTCAGTTCGGTCCAGTCGCGGGCCGCCATCCATTCGGTCCAGGCGCGGTAGAGCCACCTCTGGCCATGCTCGCCGACCGCGGACTCGATGTAGTGCTCGCCATCCTCGCCGGCCACGGCCTGGTCGTGGCCCAGGCCCATGCCGATATATTGTCCCAGGCCGCGGCTGGAGAAGCCGCGCGCCGAGCGCGTGCTCTGGCTCCAGTTCTCGCCATCGTCCTGCTCGAGGATGCCGGCCGGGCCGAAGACGTGATTGGCCTGGGCGATCATGGCCCGGCGAAGTGCGGGGGGCGCTCCCTTGGGCACGAAGGTGAACCACCACAACTCGGTCTTCGACGGCCCGCGCGGCAGGCGCAGGCACATCTGTAGCCCGCCCAAGGTGATCCACAGATTGGGGAAGATGTTCGGATGCCCCTCGCTGCGCACGCCGACTGGACCCATCAGGTCCCTGGCCGCGCGCGGCCGGATGCGTGGACTGTTCGGTGGGGCGGCGCGCGACGCCGCGGCCCGTTCCTCGTCCGACATCGCGTCGATCTGGTCCTGCCTTTCCCTGGGGATGCCGGGGCCGCCGATCGCGTGCCCGTATTCGCCGAGCATCACCATCTGACTTTGGGGGTGCTGGATCGCGGCGATGTCGAGGAAACCGGCGGTGTTGGCCGAGGCGTGGCTGTAGGGCACGTGGTACCAGTCGAACAGGTTGTCGACGGCGATCTTCCAGTTGCAGCTGATGACGTTCTTCTGAACGCCATCGACGACCTCCACCTCGCCATTGGCGCAAATCATGCCCAGGCCGGTGCGACCGACATCGCCCAGGTAGTCGCGCAGGGCCGGGGCATCGGTAGCCAGGGTCGCGAACCAGAAGCCCAGATAATTCTCGGCGCGAGCCCGGGCGAGGCCGAGCCGGCTCCGGTCGATATCATTGTGGTAGAAGGTCTTCAGGCCCGGGACGCCGATCAGCCGCCCATCGAGAGCATAGTTCCAGCCGTGATAGCTGCAGACGAACGACTTGGCGCGGCCCTGTTCGGCGCGGCATAGAGCGTTGCCACGATGGCGGCAGGTGTTGAGCAGGACGTTCACACCGCCTTCCTCGTCTCGCACGACGATGACCTGATCCTCGCCGATGTAACTTATGAAGTAGTCGCCGGGCTCCGGTATCTGGGAGTCGTGGCACATGAAGTTCCAGCCGCGAGCGAAGATCCGCTCGAGTTCCAGCTGGTAGAGCGCCTCGTCCGACAGCACCCGGCGATCGAGGGCGCCCGTGGCGGGATCAAACAGCGCCAGGAGCTGCGCCCTGTCCCAGGCTCTCAGGTCTTGCCCGCCATCCGCCATGCGCAGCTCCCGTTGAGGGAAGTTCTAGTGCTTCCCAGAATGAAGAGATTAGCGCGGGGCGACGATTTGTATGAGATCAAATCGTTCGCCAAAGTTGATATTTCGTCTAGGAATGCCGGGACCAGCGTGACCCCATCAGCACGCGCCCATGGCGAGCTCCCGCCCAAGCACCCGAGCCGCCGACCTCGCCTGAATACCCGAATGATGTCCGGCCCGTCTTGACGATCAATCGCGGCGGCCCTATCTGCCCGTTGGCACTCGAGCATGGTGGCTGCTAACGGTCGTCGCTCGAAGCCGTCAGATTCTTAAACCCAGTTAGAAAACTACGGAGAAAACATCCATGGCGTTTCGTCCACTTGGCGACCGCGTCCTCGTCCGCCGCGTCGAGGAAGAAACAAAGACCAAGGGGGGCATCATCATCCCCGATACCGCTAAGGAAAAGCCGCAAGAAGGTTCGGTGGTCGCCGTCGGCCCCGGCGCGCGCGACGATTCCGGCAAGATCCAGCCCCTGGACCTGAAGGCCGGCGATCGCATCCTGTTCGGCAAATGGTCGGGCAGCGAGATCAAGCTGGAAGGCGAAGATCTGTTGATCATGAAGGAAAGCGACGTCCTGGGCGTTCTCGACTAACCCCGGTTCGATCCAAGCCGATCCCAACTCACCCATTTTCCGAAAGAGAGAGCCGACACCATGGCTGCTAAAGACGTTTATTTCTCCACCGACGCGCGCGACAAGATGCTGCGCGGCGTCAACATCCTCGCCAACGCCGTCAAGGTGACCCTCGGCCCCAAGGGTCGTAACGTGGTCATCGAAAAGTCGTTCGGCGCTCCGCGCTCGACCAAGGACGGCGTCACCGTCGCCAAGGAAATCGAACTGTCCGACAAGTTCGAGAACCTCGGCGCCCAGATGATCCGTGAAGTCGCCTCCAAGACCAACGACAAGGCCGGCGACGGCACCACCACCGCGACGGTTCTGGCCCAGGCCATCGTCGTCGAGGGCACCAAGTCGGTGGCTGCCGGCATGAATCCGATGGATCTGAAGCGCGGCGTCGAAAAGGCCGTCCTCAAGGTCGTCGAGGAAATCAAGAACACCTCCAAGAAGGTCACCACCAACCAGGAAATCGCCCAGGTCGGCTCCATTTCCGCCAATGGCGACAAGGAAATCGGCGACATGATCGCCCGGGCCATGGAAAAGGTCGGCAACGAGGGCGTGATCACGGTTGAAGAAGCCAAGAGCCTCGAAACCGAACTCGACGTCGTCGAAGGCATGCAGTTCGACCGCGGTTATCTGTCGCCCTACTTCATCACCAACGCCGACAAGATGGAGGTCCAACTCGAGGACGTCCTGATCCTGCTCAGCGAAAAGAAGCTTTCCTCGCTGCAGCCGCTGCTGCCGGTGCTGGAAGCCGTGGTTCAATCCTCGCGTCCGCTGCTGATCATCGCCGAGGACATCGAAGGCGAAGCCCTGGCCACCCTGGTGGTCAACAAGCTGCGCGGGGGGCTTAAGGTCGCCGCCGTCAAGGCTCCGGGCTTCGGCGATCGCCGCAAGGCCATGCTGGAAGACATCGCCACCCTGACCGGCGGCCAGCTGATCAGTGAAGATCTGGGCATCAAGCTCGAGAACGTCACCATCGAAATGCTCGGCAAGGCCAAGAAGGTCTCGATCACCAAGGACGACACCACCATCGTCGATGGCGCCGGCGACAAGGCCGATATCGAAGCCCGTATCGGCCAGATCAAGCGCCAGATCGAAGACACCACTTCCGACTACGACAAGGAAAAGCTGCAGGAACGTCTGGCCAAGCTGGCCGGCGGCGTTGCGGTGGTCCGCGTCGGTGGTTCGACCGAAGTGGAAGTGAAGGAAAAGAAGGACCGCGTCGATGACGCCCTCAACGCGACCCGCGCGGCCGTGGAAGAAGGCATTGTTCCCGGTGGCGGCGTGGCTCTGCTGAAGGCCTCCAAGGTGCTCGATGGCCTGAAAGGCGACAACGCCGACCAGGACGCCGGCATCGCCATCGTGCGGCGCGCCTTGCAAGCGCCGATCCGTCAGATCGCCGAGAATGCCGGCGTCGAAGGTTCGATCGTGGTTGGCAAGATCCTGGAGAACGCCTCGGCGACCTTCGGCTTCAACGCCCAGTCGGAAGAATATGTCGACATGATCACGGCCGGCATCATCGACCCGGCAAAGGTGGTTCGCACCGCCCTTCAGGACGCCGCCTCGGTGGCTGGCCTGATGATCACGACCGAAGCGGCGATCGTCGAAGCCCCGAAGAAGAACGCGGGCGGCGGCGGTGGTGGCGGCGGCATGGGTGGCGGAATGGGCGGCATGGGCGACATGGACTTCTAAAGTCCGACACCAACCGTTATCCAATCCTAAGAGAGAGGGGCGGAGCTGAAAGGCTCCGCCCTTTTTCGTGGTCGAGGCGTTCAGCGATTTGCCTTGGCCTGAACCGCCAGGAAGCCGGCGCTTTCGGTTGAGTTGACCATCAGCCGGGTCACCGCCAGGCCGAAGAAGCTGGACCGGGTCATGCCCCAGTCCGTGGCCGCGCGGTCGACCCGCTCGATCAGGCTTCGCGGCAGATAGACATTGACCCGCTCCGACGGGTCGGGCGGCGTCGCGCCCACGGCAAGGAAGGTCACGAAGTCGCAGTCGTCGGGGATTTCTATGGCCTCGATCGGCGTGGGTGGGGGCAGGGCGCCGTCCTGTTCGGCGCGCGCCTGCATGGCGGCGGTCAGAACGTCCTGACCCCTAGCCATGGCCTCTTCCTGCGATTTGCCCGCCGCGACCGCGCCCGGGAAGTCTGGAAACCACAGGCCATGGTAGCCATTGGCCTCGCGTTCCAGCACCGCCGGGTAGAAGCGCTGCTTCATGTCATCCTCCACCCACTGTTTCGCCGGGTGGGTGATTTAACACACCATCCGGGTTCGCGAAACCATCAGATTGAGGTTCGATCTCTGACATTGGACTAACTTGTTGGACTAATGTTCCGGCTTTGGATAGGCTCTCCGCATGACCATCCAGATGAACATCGCGGCCGCCAAGGCTAGGCTGTCCGAACTCGTCGCTCGCGCGGAAGCGGGCGAGGAGGTCGTCATCGCCCGCGGCGGCAAACCCATTGTGACCCTCACACCCGCGGCGCGGCCACGTCCCGCTAAACGCCCGCTCGGCTTATGGGATCGGTTTGGGGACGGCTTGGCGGAGGATATGTTCCTAGGCCCCGACGCGGAAACGGTTGCAGCCATGGAAGTGTGGGAAGCCTCGGCGATCGATCCCGCCTCGTGAAGCTCCTGCTCGATACCCATACATTCGTGTGGGCGATCGCCCGCTCTCGCCTTCTGTCGGCCCGGGTGGTGAGCCTCATTCAGGATACCGACAACCAGGTTCTGGTCAGCGCGGTCAGCGCCTATGAGATCGAGTTCAAGAGGGTGCGCGACCCGGCGCTTGGGGCGCTGCCGGCCGACCTTGACGAGGCCGTGCGGTTGCAAGGTTTCGAGTGGTTGCCGGTTCTGCCCTCGCACGCCGTGGCGGCGGGCCGCCTTCCCCGGCTGAGCGGTGATCCTTTCGACAGGCTGCTGGCCGCCCAGGCGCTGACGGAAAACGCCACCATCCTGACTCGCGACGCGTCCGTCGTCGCCTACGGCCCGGTCGCCGTCTGGTAGCCGGCGCCGACGGTGATGACGTTGCGTTCCCTTACGGTTCGCGTCTAACGCCCAGTGAAGACCGGCTGGCGTTTCTCGACAAAGGCCTTGGCCGCTTCGCGGTGGTCGGCGGTCTGACCGCAGTGGACGTGGTGGGTGGCCTCGAGGTCCAGGCAGTCGTCGACGTCTCCGCCCATAGCCCGGTTGAGGTTCTCCTTCATGTAGCGGAAGGCTACGGTCGGCCCATTGGCTAGGCCAAGGGCGATCTCGCCGGTTTTCTCCGCCAGCTGTTCGGCCGGGCAGATCCAGTTGGCGAGACCCAGGCGCAGGGCCTCCTCGGCGCTGACCCGCGACGACAGATAATACAGCTCCCGCGCCTTGGCCGACCCGACCAGCTGGGTCAGGAAATAGGTTCCGCCATAGTCGCCGGAGAACCCGATCTTGGCGAAGGCGGTGGTCATGATCGCCTCGTCGGCCATGATCCGCAGGTCGCAGGCCAGGGCCAGGCTCAGGCCCGCGCCTGCCGCCGCGCCGGGCAGGGCGGCGATGGTCGGCTTGGGCATCTTGAACAGTTTTCCCGCCGTCGCCCTTTGATTGACCCGCTGGCGATGGATCGCGCCGTCGATGGTGTTGTCGCCAACCGTGCCGTCGCCCCGGGCCGCCATGCCTTTGACGTCGCCCCCGGCGCAGAAGCCCCGGCCGGCTCCGGTCAGCACCACGCACTTGACGCCAGGGTCCAGCTCAGCCCACGCCAGCTGCTGGGACAGCGCCCCGGTCATCGCCCCGCTCATGGCGTTACGCGCCTCGGGACGATTGAGGGTCAGGGTCAGCACGCCCTCGTCGAGGTTGGCGAGGAGATCGTTGGTTCCCGTGTCGATGCTGGTCATAGGCTGGGTCCTTAGCGGGGAGGTCAGTCGTACAGGCCGCGCGGATTACGGGCCATCAAGGCGTAGTCCGGGCCTTCCTCGCGCCAGCCATAGGGAACCTTGGCCCCCAGCAGGGTCGCGAACCGGGGCTCGTTGGCGTGGCGGTCCACAACGTGTTGGTGGGCCGGATCGCCGTGCCGTTCCTGGGTCTGAATATGCTGGCGATTGAAATAGGCGGCCAGGTTCATCCGTACGCCGCCGACCTCGCGCCGAAACCCACCGTGCCAGGTGTTGCCGTGCCAGATCACCGCATCGCCTGGGCTGATGTCCATGGCGATGGCGCCGGGCGGGTCTTTCCAGACCACATCGTCCAGGCCCCCCGGTGAGCGCGCCATCGCGGCCAGGTCGGAGGCCGTCAGGCCCTCGGCCTTGAAGTTCTCGTGCGCGGTGGGCGAGCGTTGCAGCCGATGACTGCCCGGCACCATCGCCAGGGCGCCGGCCTCGCGGCTGTAGGGCGTCAGGGCGTAGTTGACGTTAGCGACCATGGAGATTGGCGAGAACGGAGCCGGTATGCCGTTGCCGTTGTCGGAATGCACCATCAGCGGCGCTCCGCCCGGCCCGCGGAAGTGGCTGCCCATACTCGATAGCAGGCAGCTTTCGCCCAGCAGATAGGTGACCAGCGCCAGCGGGCGGCGTTCCATCAGGATCTCTTCGAACACCGGGTCGTCGTAGAGCAGGTAGGGGATATATTGCATGCCGTTGAAATCGGCGGCGGTGGCGGTGTCCGGATCGATCCGGCGTCCGGTCTTGCGTTCGACCCGTCTCAGGATCGCCGCCTTGGCGCGTCCGATGGTCGCCTCGGACAGCACCGCCGGCAGAACGGTGTAGCCCTGGGTTTCAAGATCGACCAGATTCTCGCTCAGGTCGAGGGCGGTGATTTCGTCCAGCACGCGCCGCAGCGCCTGGTCACGGGTGCGCGTCAACGCCTCGGTTTTCGCCACGTCCCTGCTTCTCCCTCGCCCTCATCTTGCCTTGCGGAAACACTAGGCCCTTGAAACGGGTTCCGTCCATCTTGGCGCGCGCCTGTGGCGCGCTTTCCATGGTAGGGCGCGGGCTCGGTAAGGCTTAAAGGGGACCTCTGCCCGATGGCGGATATTCAGCCAACGCGACGGGCCGGCGACACCGGCTTCGGCATTCCGTGGCCGGTGAGCGTGCTCGCCGCCGTCTTCTGGATGGTGGCGGCGCTGATGGTCAATGGTTCCTATCAAGCCGCTTATCAGCAGCAGGCTCACCGGTTGGACGCCCTGACTCAGAACGGCCTGCTCACCTACAACGGCAGGCTCGATCGCTCACGCATCGCGCCGCTGAAAGCCGAGGCGGAGGCCAATCGCGTCTGCTGGGCGGCGCACCCGAAGCCGGCCGAGGAACCCGAACCCTGGTATCCGCCGGAGTGCGGCATCTACCTGCCCCGCGATGAAATCTCCGACGTGGCGGCGGCTACCTACGCCGCTGCCCATCCCGATAGCGCTTCCGACGCCGGCTGGGCCGCCGCGCGCGGACCGTTGTGGAACTGGACGGTGGTCTTCATGGTGCTGTGCGCGATCGGAGCCTTAATGGCCTGGTTCATCAATCGCGCTGGCGAGCCGGCGCGTCCCCAAGGGCGATCCTGAGCGGAGCGAGCCAGGGTTCGTATTTCTTCCATTGATCGAGGCCGTCGCGGAAGATCGGACGCCGCACCTGTTCGGAGCTTGGCGTCCGTACGCTGCGCCGGGTTTTGTGAAACTCGATGCAGGCCGGCTCGAACGCCAGTGCGCAATAGTCCAGAATCCGCCGGACTTCGCCGTCAAGGTCATTCACCACGTCCTCGTGATGCACGCGCAATATCCGCCCGGGCAGTGCGTTGTCCCAGTGCCGCATCAGATCGAGATAGGTGCGGTAATAGCGTGATATGTCCTCGACACCGTAGGTGAACTCCTGCCCCTGGGCGAACAGCTGTTTGAGGTTGCTGAAGCAGCAGGCCATCGGTTCACGCCGCGCGTCGATGATCCGGGCGTTTGGCAGCATCAGGTGGATCAGGCCGATATGCCGGAAATTATTGGGCATCTTGTCGATGAACAACGGCCTGTCGCCGCGATAGACCCGGGTCTCCGCCAGATAGCGTTCCCCCAGCCGGGCGAAATCCTCGCGGGTCATGTCCGCCAGGGCGGCCGGATAGCGCGGATTGTCCAGATCGGGGTCCCGGCCCTGGATTTCGAGGACGATACGCTGGATGTCGGCGAGTTCCTGCGTGCCCTCAACCTGGGAGTGGGAGGCGAGGATCTGTTCGAGCAGGGTGGATCCGGATCTTGGCAGGCCCAGAATGAAGATCGGGTCGGGCCGCGGGTCGCCCCAGCCGGTCCGCCGGGCGAAGAAATCCCGCGTGCAGACCTCGATCTGCTGGCGCGTGTTGGTCTCCATGACCTCCGGGCGGTAGCGACTTTCCGAACGTTTCAGGGCGTTGCCCCGATCGTAATATGACCAGGATTCCGCGATCTGGTTCCGGTCCTCCAGCGCCTTGCCGAGCGCGAAACAAAGGTGATAGCGATCCACCAGGCCCGTTGACGCCGACGCTTCCCGGGTGCGCATGCGCGCCATTTCCTCGTCGCTGAACCGGTAAGACTTGAGGTTCGCCAGGCTCCAGTAAGCATCGCCAAAATCAGGGCGCGCCTGAGCGGCCGCGCGATAGGAGTCGATCGCCTCCGGAACCTGGCCGATGGTTTTTAGCGCATGGGCGATCCACAGGTTGACGTCCGCCGATGCCGGCGTGTCGATCAGCATGTCACGATAGAGCGCGATCGCCTTGTCATGCTCGCCAAGGCCCACGGCGATCGTGGCGGCCAGCGATCTGTATTCCGCGTTGTCCGGTTCCAGGCCGCGCAGTCGTTCGATCTGTTCCCGGGCCTGAACGTATTTGTGACGCCGCGCCAGAGTCTGGGCATAGTCATGACGCGCCGCTCGGTAGTCGGGGGCCAGGATCAGCACTGCCTCCAACAGCAGTTCGGCGTCATCCAGAACGTCGCGAGCCATGCCGATCCGGGCCAGAAGTCGCATCGCCTCCGGGTGATCGCCATGCTTCAACAGATAGTCGCGCACGATCTGTTCGGCTGGGGCGAGGTCTCCGTCCGAGAACAGCGAGGTCGCCGTGACCACCTCGGGGGGCAGGCTCTTGAGGGTCGCAACGTGAGCCGCCGCGGTGGCGGCGTTCGCTGGGTCGCCGGTCAGGCGATAGAGGCCCTCGAGCATGCTCCAGCTTGAAGGCAGCGCGGGGTTGATGTTCACCGCGCGCAGCAACCCGTCGATCGCGAGCGGCGCGTCTTTCAGGGCTACGTGGCAGAGGCCTCGCTCCTGGTGCAGACGACTGAAGCGCGGTTGCAGCGCCTCCAGGCGATCGAGCATCCCCAGGGCCTCGGGTATGCGCCGCAGATGCCGCAGGCTGGTGGCGGCGATCAGCAGGAAATCGCGGTTCTCCGGCAGATCGCGCAGGCGCGCCTCCGCATCTAGCAGGGCATCGTTGTGGTGGCCCTGCCGCTGGAGTTCGCGCAACCGGCGGACGTCCAGTTCCGCTGGGGTCATAGGGGCAAGGGCTGCGGTCGTTTCCATGAGGCCTGGGACGAGAAGGGGGCGAACGTCACCGTTCGCCCCCTCTATATCAGCCCGGCGGCGAACGCGCGTCAGAAGTGCGCGCCAACCTTCAGGCCCACGACCAGCGGGCGCAACGGAACCTGCGACCTGATGAACTGGGCCGAGGAAGTGAATGTGCTTGCGCGGGAGTCGCCCAGGTTCGTGCCGTAAATCTCCGCCGACCAGCGGTCGGTGGAGATGCCGAACGAGGCATCGACGGTGGCGTATTCCGGTTGCAGATAGCGCAGGTAGGTGGTGTCCGGAATCAGCACACCGTTGCCCGGCTTGTAGGTCGCGGGCTGGTTATACATACTGCCCGTGTAGTTGACGCCGACCGACAGGAAGGCCTTGTAGTCGCCGACGGTCCAGTCGTAGCGCGCGCGAATATTGGCTTGGACGTCAGGCGAGAAGGCCGGGGTCGTGCCGAGCGCGCCGAAGGGGTTCACGAACGGTCCGTTCTTGACCTGCGTGATGCATTTACCGAACGCGGGGGTGCCGGGGATGTTGTCGACCAGGCAGGGCGAGGTCGCCTGGGTGTCATGATCGTAGGAGATCGATCCCTGCACCGTCAGGTGGTCGGTCACCTTGCCCACCATCTGCGCTTCGACACCCTCGATATGGTAGTTGGGGCCGTTGACACCGAAGGTGGTGTTGCCCAGTTGGGTAGGGTTGAAGAACAGGAACTGCACGTTTTCCCAGATCATGTAGTAGCCCGACAGGTTCAGCTGCAGACGGTGATCGAGGAATTCTGATTTCAGTCCGATCTCGTGGTTAGTCAGGGAGTCCGGTGCGTAACTGTTGGGCTTGCGATACTGGGCCGTGCTCTTGTCGGTAGTCAGGGGGGCGACGTTGCTGACTGACCGGTTGAAGCCGCCCGGCCGGAAGCCTTGTGAGAAGGTGTAGTAGACAAGGGCGTCGGGAGTGACGTGCCAGGTCACGTTCGCCCGGCTGCGGAAGCCGTGGTAGATTTTTTGGTCGTGCGCCGCGTCGATGTTGACAAGACCGCCGACGCATTGACCGTTTGGCACATTCAGACAGCCAGTGCCGGTCCCATACTGCGAGCCAACCTCGTATTCATCATAGCGATAGTAGCGCGTGCCGGCCGTCACCGTCAGCACCTTGGGGATGACGTCGAAGTCCACCGACCCAAAGAAGGCGAGCTGGTCGTAGCCGCGCTGGGCGTCCTCGCCGAAGGCGGTGTTGTCGCTGCGTTGGCCCGGGAAGCGGGCCGTGGAGCCCGGCGCCGTGGTGACGTTGGCCACGCAAGCCGCGCCGCCGGCCAGGGCCGTGGCGAGGTTCGCGGGGTTGCAGGACGGGATAGTCTTATAATTGAAGTTCTGGTTGTCGTAGATTTTAAACTGCTCATAGAAACCGCCAAAGATACCTCGGACGCGCCAGGTGTCGGGCGTCGTGAAGCGAATTTCGTTGCTCAAGTGTGTATTCTTGACCGTGTCCTGCCAGTAGCCGATCGGCGAATAGCAGACCGGAGCCGCGGTTCCGAAACCGGTGCCGCCGCCGGTGCACTGATAGTACATGCCGCCGGCCGAACGGGAGTAGTTCGAATATTCCATCTGCTGCGAGATTCGGCGGTCCAGGTAGCTGCCGGTGTAGATGGCCTTCAGGGGACCGACCTTACCATTGACGGTCCAGGCGGTGTTGTAGAACTTGTCCCGGTCGTAGGACGGCGCGAACGCGGTCACTTGCAGCGGCTTGAGGGGCTGGAAATCCGAGCCGGTGGGATATTCCACCGACAAGCCGTCGGCGTCGAGTTGCTGGAGGCTTTCGGCGATCAGGATGTTCCAGTCGTCATTGATCTCGTAGGCCAGCTGGATCCGTCCGCCCAGATAGGTGGTTGGGTTCTGATCGGGGCGAGCTATGCCGAAGTTGTTGGCTTGCGGAGCGTTCGGCAGAGCGCACAGCCCGGCTGCTCCGGCCGGTTGCCCGTTGGGGCAAAGACCACCGGTGGGGAAGATGTTGAAATAGGCGTTGCCAAGGTCGTTGTTCGAGCGTGTGAACGTGCTGGGCACATTGTCGATGTAGCCGCCGCGGCGCTCGTCATAGATCGTTGCGCGGATGGCCAGCTTGTCCTTAATGACCGGCACGTTGATGGTGGCGTTGACGCTGCTGTTTTCGCCACCGTGCGCGGTGAAGCCATAGCTGGCCTCGACGTTGCCCTCAAACACGCCCAGCTTGGGTTTGTTGGTGATGTAGCGCACCGCGCCGGCTTCGGCGCCGCCGCCGAACAACGTGCCCTGCGGCCCCTCCAGCACTTCGACGCGGTTCATGTCGGCGATATAGATATCGACGTTACGGGCCGGGAACTGCATGGATTCTTCATCCAGATAGATCGCGACGTTCGGGAAATTGCCCGCCGTGGCGCTGGACTGGTTACCGGCGAAACCGGCGCTCAGGCCGCGCAGGAAAATGTTGCCCTGGCCAGGGCCATTGTTGCCGTAAGTCACATTGGGCGTGAACCTCAGAATGTCGTCGAGCGTGGTGACGCTGAGGCTGGACAGAGTAACGCCCGTAAGCGCCTGGACAGTGAAGGGAACATTCTGAACCGTTTCGTCCCGATGCTGCGCGGTCACGAGGATTTCCTCGATCCCGCCGCCAGACGAAGTTCCCGAATCGGCGGCGGCCGCGGCGAACGCGCCGCTCGCGCATCCGGCCACGATCGCGGCCACGGCGCACGATATCTTGTACCTAGCTCTCATGATCTCAACCCCCAAAAAAAGCCGAAAGTTCCGTCCGGACGTGCTGCGGAGATTAGAACGCCACGCACATTCTTGAGACGGTTCGATCAGACAGACGGTCGGGACGAATTCCCGACGCAGGTGCAGCATAGCGGCGGCTTATGAAGCTTCGGTGACGGTTGGTCGCCGGAAGGGTGATCGCGTTGCAGTCCGCCGCCGCGCCTGTTCCACCGCTGTCGCGGGGGGACATCGGGCTTTTTTGCCGGCTTCAGGCGCGAAGAGAGCTTACCGCGGAGATATTTCGTTCCGGATGTCATTGTGGTCCCGGAAGCTTTTGATATATGATCAGTCGATAGAGTTTTATACAAATTTGAACTGTCACAAAAATGTAATCGTCAGTATATAGCCACTTTGGCGTCTTTCATTTTTTAATCCAGACCGACCCGCCGGGATTTGGCGAGGAGGAACTCAGCTTGACCGCCAGTTTTCAACGGGCTTTGGCGCGCGTCAATCCGATCGTTTTCACGGGGGTCGCCGGCCTGGCGGGTTTCCTGGCCTATTTCTCCGTGTACGCCTTTCGCAAGCCGTTCACCGCGGCGACGTTCGAGGCCGTCCCTGGCTGGCATTTCGCCCTCGACTACAAGATCGCCCTGGTCCTGGCGCAGGTGGTCGGCTACGCGCTATCCAAGCTGATCGGCGTCAAGCTGATTTCCGAGATCAGCCCCGCGCGGCGCGGCGCGGCGATCCTGGCGCTGATTGGCGCCGCGTGGTTGGCGATGGTGGCTTTCGCCGTGGTTCCCGCCCCTTGGAATGTGGCCTGCCTGTTCTTTAACGGCCTGCCGCTCGGCATGATCTGGGGTCTGGTGTTCGGCTATATGGAAGGCCGGCGGGTATCGGAGGCGCTTGGAGCCATCCTGTGCGCTAGTTTCATCCTGTCTTCCGGGGTGGTCAAATCGATCGGGACCTGGCTCGTTCATGCGGTTCATGTCAGCCCATTCTGGATGCCGGCGGCGGCGGGCGCCCTGTTCATGCCGCTCCTGGCGGGGTCGGTTTGGGTGCTGAGCCAGTTGCCGCCGCCCGACGCCAGGGACGAAGCCGAGCGGGTTCGGCGGGCGCCGATGACCGGCGCTCAGCGGCTGGCGTTCCTCAGGACCTATGCGCCTGGTCTGGTGCTACTGGTGTTGGCCTATCTCCTCCTCACCGCCTTTCGCGATTTCCGTGACAATTTCGCGGCCGAAATCTGGACCGCGCTTGGCTACGGCGGCGAGGCTGGGATTTTCAGCGCTACCGAACTGCCCGTCGCCGTCATTGCCCTGGGCGCGATGGCGGCCGTGATTACCGTGCGCGACAACCGCCGGGCCTTGATGGTGGTCCATGGCCTGGTGGTGGCGGGCTTTGCGCTGCTGGGCCTCTCGACCCTGGCCTGGCAGGCGCATCTGATTTCATCGCTGGCTTGGATGATCCTGGCCGGGGCCGGGCTCTATACGGCCTATACACCGTTCAACGCGGTGCTGTTCGACCGGCTGATCGCGTTCAGCGGTCAGGTGGCGACGGCTGGGTTCCTGATCTATGTCGCCGACGCCTCTGGTTATTTGGGCAGCGTCGCCCTGCTGATCTGGCGCAATTTTGGCGCGGTCAAAATGAACTGGCTGCAGTTCTTCGTCCTCAGTGCTTATGTCACCAGCATCGTCGGTGTCGCGGCCACCGCACTGGCGGCGATCTATTTCGGACGCCGGGTTAGGGCGCCAAACGCGTCGGTCGCGTCACGGGTAGGTCCTTGAACCGTCGGTGTATTCGGGATTGAGTTCGAGCCTCGTTGGCGCGTCGGCTGTCCGACACGTACGCCAAGGCTCCAGCAGGAGGGCGCGTGCCTTATCCCGAGGCCAGCGACGAGCAGATCGACCGGTTCCTCCGTCATGGCTGGCTGGTCGTCGAGGAGGCCATTCCGGCCGCCGATCTGGACCTGTTGGAACGGCGCTGCGACAAGATCCTCGCGGATAAGGAGCGCTTCGCCAACGACTGGGCGTGGGATGCGAGGGAGCCCCGCGAGGCGCGGTCGTTCCGTATCGTTCAGTCCTCTCCCAGATTCGTCTGGCGTGAGATCGCCGATCAGCCTTATCGGCTTTGGCTGACCGCGTTCGGTTCGAGCTTGATGCGGGCCGAGATGACCTTCTGGTACGACCAGTTCCTAGCCAAACCGCCCGGTCACGATGCTCCTACCCGGTGGCATCAGGACGAGGGCTACTGGGGACGAAATCTGTTCGACAAGGGCGTGACCTGCTGGATACCGCTTCAGGATGTCGACGCCGCCAATGGCTGCATGCACTTCATCGACGCTGGCCACCGCGACGGCGTTCTCTCGCACCGCCTGGTCGAGGGAGTGGCGAGCGATTTGCTGGTTTGCGAGGTGGACGAAAGTCGCGCCGTGGCCGCCCCGATCAAGCGCGGTGCGGTCACCTTTCATCACTCAAAGACGCCGCACATGACCCCGGCCAACACCTCGGCCGGCTACCGCAAGGCGGTGACCAACCATCTCCAGGCGCCCGGCGCCGGCGGCGAGGGCGATCACTATCCCTGGAAGGTTCTGGTCAACCAGAGGACCGGCGAGCGGTCGGTTCCGCCCAGTCGATAGGACGCCTGGGCTTCAGCGCCCGGTGAACACGGGTTTGCGCTTCTCGATGAAGGCCGTGACGCCCTCCAGGTGATCGTCGGAGGCCACGGTCTCCCCGATCAGCTCGGCCTCCCGCGCCGATTGCTGGTCCCAGCTCGATTCCAGCGAACCACGCAGCAGCCGCTTGGCGCCGGCCAGGGCGCGGGTCGGGCCGGCGGCGAGTTTGGCGGCGATCTCGAAGGCCTTGTCCGCGAGGGTTTGCTTGGGGACGATCCAGTTCAGCAGACCCCATTCGAGCGCCTGGGCGGCTGTGAAGCGTTCGCCCAGCAGGGCGATCTCGAGGGCGCGCCGCTCGCCGACGATGCGCGGCAGGAAATAGCTTACCCCGCCGTCGGCGGTCAGGCCGATATGCCGATAGGCCAGGGAAAAGATCGCGTCGTCGGCGGCGATGGCGAGGTCGGCGGCGCAGACCACGCTGAGCCCAAAGCCGGCCGCCGCGCCCTGCACCGCCACCACCACCGGCTTGGGCATCCGGCGCAGGCGGTGGATCGACAGGTGGCCGGTCACCACCCGCTGTTCCATGGAGGCGGCGTGGGCGTAGCGGTCCTTGACCAGCGATTGGTGAAATCCCTTGACGTCACCCCCGGCCATGAAGGTGTCGCCGGCGCCGCGGATCAGCACGCACCGCACGGCCTTGTCGCTTTCGAAGCGCTGCGTGGAGTCGATGAAGCCCTCCACCAGTTCCGGCGACAGAGCGTTCAATCGCTCGGGCCGATTGAAGGTGATTATTCCGACGCCGTCGCGCACCTCGGTCAGCAGGTCATTGGACATGGGTCGCTCCCTGGAGGCCGACATTGCCGCCAGCCGTCCTTGGATAAAGCATCGCTGACATATAGTGTGCAAGTGATCGGTGTCAGAGGGGAACGTCGCACATGACCAGGCGCAGTTTGCGCGGCAGGGTCGCCGCCGCCGGCGTCGGCGAGACGGCCTATTATCGTCACGGCCAGGCCCCCGAACCGGAGTTCGTGCTTTGCCTCAAGGCGATCCTGGCGGCCTGCGAGGACGCCGGGATCGACCCGCGCGACATCGACGGTTTCGCTTCCTACAGCAACGACCGCAACGATCCGCCGTCGCTGGCCACCGCGCTCGGCACCCACCAACTGCGGTTCTCGAACATGCAGTGGGGCGGTGGCGGTGGTGGTGGCGCTGGCGCCATGGCCAACGCCGCGGCGGCCATCGCCGGCGGACTGGCCGACTGCGTGGTGGTCTATCGCGCCCTGGCCCAGGGTCAGTTCGGCCGTTTCGGGCAGGGATCGCGCGCCAACACCATCACCGGCGACTCGGCCCTGACCAACCCCTATGGTCAGATGTCGCCAGCTCAGTACTACGCGCCCAAGGCCATGCGCTTCATGCATGAGCACGACATCGGTCAGGAGGCGCTGCGGGCGATCGCCATGGCCTCCTATCACCACGCCCAGGCCAACCCCCGGGCGGTGATGTATGGGCGGCCGCTCACCGAACAGGGCTATGACGAGTCCCGCTGGATCACCGAGCCGTTCCATCTCTATGACTGCTGCATGGAGAACGACGGCGCCGCGGCCATCATCCTGGTGTCGGCCGAACGCGCCAGGGATCTGAAACAGACCCCGGCGTTCGTGCTCGGGGCGGCGATCGGGGCCGGCTACCGAGTTCACAGCACCCAGGCCGGTTTCGCCACGCCGGACCTGGCCAGCTCGCACTTCAAGACCGTCGCCAGGCATATGTACGAGATGGCCGAGGTCGGGCCGACAGACGTCGATGTGGTGCAATGCTATGAGAACTTCACCGGCGGCGTGCTGATGAGCCTCGTCGAGCACGGCTTCTTCGCGCCCGAGGAAGCCATGGACTTTCTTAAGCTTGAGAACCTGATCGCGCCGACAGGCAAGCTGCCGCTCAACACCAGCGGCGGCAATCTGGCCGAGTGCTACATGCACGGGCTGGAGTTGCAGATCGAGGCGGTTCGCCAGCTGCGCGGCCAGTCGACCAGTCAGGTCGCGGGCGCGAAGGTCTCGCTGGCCGTTGCTGGGCCGATGGTCACGCCGGTCAGCACCATCATCTTCGGTTCGGAGGCGGTTCTGTGATGTCCGAAAGTTATCTGCCCCCCGGCCTGCCGATTCCCGTTCCCGAGCCCAGCGGTCTGTCCAGACCCTATTGGGAAGGCGTGCGCGGCGAGGTGCTCAAGGTTCAGCGCAATCCGAAAACCGGGGTCTATCAATGGCCCCCGCAATGGATCTGCCACGACACCCAGACCTTCGATGTCGAATGGGTCGAGGTGGCGCCCAAGGGCGTGATCTACAGCTGGACCCGTGTCTGGCACCCGGTGCATCCGGCGCTGAAAGAGGTCGGCCCCTATATCGTCGTCGTCGTCGAACTGCCACACGCGGGCAAGGTCCGGATGCTGGGCAATCTGCTCGGCGATCCCCGCCAGGCGGTGGTGATCGGCGCGCCGGTCGAGGCGGTGTTCGAACATCACAATGACGCGGCGCCACCGTTCACCCTGGTGCAATGGCGCACGATAGGCGGAGAGGCCGGCTGACATGGCTATCGTTTATGAAGACGCCCTGAAGCAGAAGATCACCGGCCAGCGGACGACCTATACCGACACCAACACCATGCTCTATGCGCTCAGCATCGGC
>JANYFU010000112.1 GCA_025359665.1 Caulobacteraceae bacterium | reverse complement strand
CGCCTTGCAGTGCCCCCCGCCGACCCGGCGACTGAGCCAGCGCCGCGTTGAAGGCGCCGAGCGCTTCCGTCGGCCTGTCCAGCTTCAGGAACAGCTCACCCAATTGTTCGCGCGCCGGCACGACCGGTCCGGGCGTCAGCGAACACCTGGGCCTCATCGTCGCCCGGGTTGTCCCGCGCGACCACGGCCATGGCGTCGGAATAGCGCAGAGCGCGCGCGGCGGGCGCGGCGCGATCCGCATCGGCGTAGTAGACGCCGAGCGCGGCGATGAAGGCCCGCTCGCGCGGTGTTCCGGCGGCCAGGGCGGCGGCCTTGCCGACCTCCGCCGACCCCGCCGCCAGGCCGGGCCCGGCGGGTGGGTCCCAAAGCTGATGATAGTGGGTCATGGCGCGGCCCCAATGGGCGATGGCGCAGGCCGGATCGCGCGCGGCGACGTCGGCGAAACCCTGGTCGGCCAGGTCATAGGCAAACGAATGCAGCAGCGCGACCGCCCTGTCGAAGGCGGCGCCCACCGCTGGCGCGCAGCTGTTGGCGAAATGGACCATCCCGAGTCGCTCCGGCGCGGGGTGATTGTGATGCTCCTCCTGCGCGGCGGCAGGCCCGGCCAGAAGGGCGCCGATCGCCATGGCGGTCATGAACCTCGACATTGCTCGCTCCCACATCACGTTACGCCACGCGACATAGCCACCCCTGGGCGCGGATTGAAACCCAGGTCAGGGCGGGGTTTTTGCGGGATGCTCAGAACATCGTTTATATATTTCACCTGTTTCATATATTGACCGCTTACGTATTCGTGCATACAAAAACGTAAGTGGGGTCGCATGGTGAATTTTGTATGGGATCCTGAAAAGGCGCGAAGGAATCTGGCCAAGCACGACGTGGCGTTCGATGTCGCCGAGAGAGTCTGGGATGATCCCCTGTACGTTATTCTCCCGGACCGAATCGAGGATGGTGAGCAGCGATGGCATGTCATTGGAATGGTCGGCATGGTTGCTCTTTTGCTTGTCGTTCACACCCATCCGGACCCGGAAGACGATGACCGGATACGAATTATAGGCGCCCGAAAGGCGACCCGTCATGAGAGGAGACGCTATGAGCAGGAACGCCCTTAACGCGGAGCAACTCGACCAACTCGCCAGGCTGGCGGCCTTGCCCGACGACCAGATCGACACTGCGGACATACCCGAGGCCCCGGTGGGGAACTGGGTCCATGCGCGGCGCGGTGATCTCTATCGACCCTTGAAGCAGCCGGTGACGATCCGGCTCGACGCGGATGTGTTGACCTGGTTCAAGGATAACGCGGCTAGCGGCGGCTACCAGACCGAAATCAACCGCGTCCTTCGTCATCATGTGGCGGAGGCGGCGAAACGGCGGGCTTAGGGTCGAAAAGGGGGGGTCGAAAAGGGGACACGCACCCTTTCACCCCGGTAGCGTCACCACGCGCGCGCGACAATTCCGCGGAAGATGCATGTCCGTGCTGTTATCGCCACCTGGAGCGGGAGCAGGCCGATTGGCAGGTCCAGCAGCCGTGTGTTAGGTTGTACACAATTCAAACCTGGAGCGTTCGCCTTGCCCGCCAGCACGACCATAACCATTCGCCTGGCGACCGAGGTCAAGGCGCGGCTGGAACAACTGGCGTTGGACACACGCCGAAGCCGCTCATTCCTGGCCGCTGAAGCGGTGCGGGACTATCTGGATCGCGAACAGGCGATCATCGCCGGTGTCAAGCGTGGCCTCGCTGACGTAGCGGATGGGCGTCTGGTGTCGCACGACGCCGCGATGGGCGAGCTTGTGGATGCGATCAAAAGCGTGGCGCCCGACGGCGGCCCGTGACGCGGTCGGTTGTATGGTCGCGCGACGCCCTTGATGATCCGCGACGTCAGGTTCGCCACATAGCGCGCGACAATCGCGAGGCGGCCCTTCACGTCGCCGAAGCGCTGGGAAAAGCCGCCGCTCAGCTTGGTGAAGTTCCTACCGGCCGCCCGGGGCGTGTCGCTGGAACCTACGAGAAAACCACTCGCCGCCTACCCTATATCATCGTCTACGCGCTGACTGAGCGAGACGGGCGTGAGATAGTCGCGATCCTGCATGTGATCCACACAGCGCGGAACGGGCCGAGGGGTGAATGGCCGGCCTGAACCCCAGGGGAGACGCTCATGAAACAGACCTACCAGGGCTCATGCCACTGTGGCCGGGTTCGGTTCGAGGTCGAGGCCGAGCTTGACCACGTCCGGGTTTGCGACTGTTCGATCTGCCGCAAGCGCGGAGCCCTGATCCACCGGGTTCCGCCCGATTGCCTGCGAATTCTTACGCCGCTCGATGATCTGTTGCTCTATACTTTTCACACTCATGTCGCGCGTGACTATTTCTGTCCAACCTGCGGCATTCTCCCCTTCCGCCGCCCGCGCACCGGAGAGGACATCTGGGGCGTCAATGTCCGCTGCCTCGACGGGGTCGACCTGGACGCCATCCCGATCAAGCGCGTGTTCGGCAGCCGGCTGCCTTGAAAGGAGGCTCCATGGCAGGAAGGGGATCGCTCGTCGCCGAGCGTATCGGTCGCAGAACGCCGACAACGTCGGCAGCCAAGTGATCGGAGGGGGCGTCCATGAAATATCAGGACCTGAAGATACGAGACATTGGGAGGATGGCGATCTTCGCTGCGGGTATCGTTCTTCTGGTGGTCGTCGGCTTATCTGCCAGAGCCAAGCTAGATACCTTGATGCACGGCCGCTATCTCGCGGCGTTGACGGGCATTGCCATAGTCTGTCCCATGGTTTTGGCGATGTGTATCTACTACCTTTTTTCGTCGCCTGAGCAGAATGCGCGCTTCATCAAATGGGCGGAACGCCATCGCTGGGGACGCCCTCCGCTCGACTTCGATTGGACGCTGCTCGACCCGTCCGACCCGAACTACAAGATCCCCACTTTTCGTTACCTCATTGCCAAATGGGTGCGGAGCAAGGGCGGTTGACCACCCATCTTGTGCTCTAAGAGAGTTCGCTTGTCGGCCGGTCTGGGGCCTCGAAGAAATCGTGCTTGCGGGCAGAGATGTTGCGGTGGACGTGTCCGGACACGAACCGCCCAAGTGCCTCTTGTCTCTCCCAGACCGACATGTTGACGTTCATAGTCGGGTCCCCGGGCCAGTGCAGGGTCCTGGCGCTGTCGCCGCCTCCCTAGCGCCCCCTCATCAAAGCACCGCGAGCCGGTGTTTCGCCTCGGCGGCGCCTTGCAGTGCCCCCCGCCGACCCGGCGACTGAGCCAGCGCCGCGTTGAAGGCGCCGAGCGCTTCCGTCGGCCTGTCCAGCTTCAGGAACAGC
>JANYFU010000075.1 GCA_025359665.1 Caulobacteraceae bacterium | reverse complement strand
GCCGAAGTCGTGGCGACCATGGCGCCGACGGGCAGCGCGGTCAGGAGTTCGCGTCGGGACAGTTTCGCATGCGTCATGGTCGGACCTTCTTTCTTAAAACTTCGCGCGGATGCCGCCTTCGAAGGTAACGTCGTAGATCTCTCTTTGGATCGGGAAGCTCTTGCCTTCGCCAGAATAGAACCGCAACGGCTCGTTGGTCAGGTTCTTGGCGTTGAAATAGACGGTCCAGTTGGGGAGGAACCGATAGCTGGTGGTGAAATCCATCGTCAGCCGGTTGTCCTGGATCGAGTCGAACGCCTTTGAGCTACCCAGGGAGAACAGTTCCTTGGAAACATATTCCGCCGACAGTCGCGCCTGGATTCCGTGAGCTTCGTAGAAGCCGGCGATGTTCCAGGAGAGCCGGGAGGTGCCAGGTAGTGTCGTATCATATTGATTGATATGCGAATCCACGATCGTGACGTTGCTCTCGACACCGAAGCCATCGAACGGCTTCGGCAGCCACTGGAACTGCTGGTGATACGCCGCCTCGATCCCTCGGGCATACGCGTCCGAGACGTTGGAATAGGTCGAATAGCCGACCATCAATCCCGCGAATGTCGGATCGGTTCCGACATATAGCCGACGCTGAAAACTCGTCACGATGTAGTTGCTGAACTCCTTATCGAACAAGCCAACCTGCAGGATGCCGCCGTTGGGCAGGTAGTACTCGAATGACAGGTCGAAGTTGTCACCGGTCGTTGGTTTGAGGTTCGGATTGCCAGTGCTGATCTGGGGGTCGGAAGGGTCGTGGTTCGATGAGGTGGCCGCGGCCACCTGGTTGAAGCCGGGCCGGCCGACGCCGGTCGACCACGTCGCGCGCGCCAGGATGTTGTCGCTGAAGTCATAGCGAACCTGAACCGTTGGAAATACGTCGGTGTAGCTGACGCTATGGATCGGAAACGGGTTGGCGCCGTCGTCGCTCGGAGCGCCGTATTTGGCTTCGGTATCCTCTACCCGCACGCCAGCCAGAAAGCCCCACTTCCCGACCTTGGTCGAATACTGAGCATAGCCGGCGTAGATATTTTCCTCGGCCGTCAGATAGACCGAGGGAAGCGTCGAACCTGATGCCGCGCCTTGCGCCGCGAGGCCGCGGATCACGCCGGTCGCGACCTGCGGACCGTTCGTATATGCGCCCTCGTAGAAGTCGGTTACCGCGGCAGTGGAGGCCGCCGACAGGTTCAGCGGCGAGATGACAAAGCTCTGCGACGCCGAGGCGGCGGATTTATTGCGCAGACGAAGCTCACCCCCGACTTTAATCCGATCACTGTCGTTCAGGAGGTGTAGCGGAAATTGGGCATTGATTGCGCCGGCATATTCCTCGTCGCTGTCCTTCTCCTGGGAATTGCTGATCGTGTTCTTTCTCAATTTGTAGAGCGTCGGATCATTGATGTTCGTTCCATCGGTGACTTTCAGGCTGGGCGTATCGCCGTTGTTTGCGCTGTTGTCATAAGTGGCCGCGACGGTAGGGCCGGTGAACCTCGCGCCGTAATTCTTGCCGACCGTGAAGGTCGCGCGGCTATAGGACCCGCGATAGTCGACGATCACGTCGCCGTAGACATCCTTGCCACCGACGACGAACACCTGATTGCGGTGGGTTTCTTCCTCGTCGGTGCTGACTATCGATAGACTGGCCATGTCGGCAAAGCCGTTTCCAGCGGCGACCGGGTTTCCAGCGAACTGGTAGGTCAAACGGTTCTTCTTCACCGCCTCGCGATAGCCGGCGACGTTGGCGCGAATGTAATAGCTGTGATCGTCATTGGGCTTGAAGTCGAACTCAAGACCGTAGCCGAACCGACGCCGGTGATAGTCGTAGCGGCGCAGCTGCAGGTTATCGAGGGTATGATCGACGGTCGGGTCGATGTAGTCGCCCTCGAGGTCGTCGAAGCCGCGACGGTCGTCGCGCCGCGAGCCGGTCAGGACGAACGAGAACGGCGTGGGGTTCGATACCCAGCCGGAGCCGGGTTCTGCCTTGCCGACGCCTTCCACAACTAGGCCGCGATCATTGAAGCCGAACCGGGCGCCTAAGGCGAATTCGGCGTTGAACGGGCCGGTGTGGTCGTGGGCCGGTTCGTAGCCCCAACCCAGAGTGGCGTCGAGGAAAGGCCGGGTGATATTGGCCGCCGTTCGCGGGGTGATTTCCACTGTCCCGCCTAGGCCCTCCGCCTCATGGTCTGGCAGGGTGGTCTTGGTCACGATGATGCCGTCGATCGATCCTGTGGGCACGGTGTCATATTCCACCGCTCGCCCGCCGCCGCCGAAATAGGTCCCGCCTGGATTGGTGTTGAGCAGCACCACGCCCCCGAACGTCGCTCCGGCCAGATTGCCGTCGATACCGCGGATGTTGACGAACCGGCCCTCGCCGGTATCGGTCGAGATCGAGATGCCGGGGATACGGCCAAGCGCTTCGGCGGCGTTGAAATCGGGATATTTCTCGATGGTCTCGGCCGACTGGACGTTGACCAGATTGGGCGCCGCCCGCTGAACCTCGCGCGCCTTGACCTCGACCCGTGGCGCGGTGACGACCAGCTGTTCGGTCGGCGCGGCTTCCGCCGCCGATTCCGCCCGTACGACGTGGGCGAAGGCCAGCGCAAGGATCGAAGTGGCTGAAAGCATGGCCAGCTTGTGAGTCATCGGTGTCGCCCCGCGGGATAGTTGTGTTTGCGGCCTCATAGCCGCGCAACGGTGACAGTCTCGTGACGGTCGGGATGACGATTTGGCGGGAACGGAGTGGCGACGACGCGCGTTAACCACGAACCTGGATGACAATGCCGCCGAAGCGATTGGCGACGGACTTCCAGGCTGAACCCACTGGCGACCAAGGAGTCCACAATGAGTAAAGAAGGCGTTGAAGGCGCGACCCAAAAGGGTGTCGGCGCTGTCAAGGAAGGTCTGGGCAAGGCCCTGCACAACGATAAGCTGCAGGCTGAAGGTATCGCCGACAAGGTGGCCGGCACGGCCAAGGAAGCCGTCGGCAAGGCCAAGGACGCGGTCCACAAAGCGACCAGATAGCCTCAGTTTCAAAGACCGTCGGCGAACAGCCGGCGGTCGTTGGCTGAAGGTGGCGGCGGTCCCACCGAACAGCTAAGGGAGGCATCGGCAGCACGGGGGCCGCATGTTTCGTTTTCTTGGGAACTTGATTGGCCTAGCGATCGCGGCGCTGGCATTTCCTGTCGACGCTGAGACGGTGGCGGTTCACGGGCAGGCGACGTTCGTCGACCAGGGAACCCTTGCCTTTCATTCCCCGTATAGCGGTCCCAACAGCCTCGATCCGGGATCGCGCGGACGTGAAACCGCCGACGTGACGCTATATCTGGGCGTGCAGCCGTGGGCGGGCGCCGAGATTTGGGCGAATGTTGAAGCCGATCAGGGATTTGGTCTGAGCAACACTCTGGGCGTGGCCGGGTTTCCCAGTGGCGAAGCCTACAAGGTCGGCAAACCCACCCCCTACCTGAAGGTTCCGCGCCTGTTCCTGCGCCAGACCATCGACTTGGGTGGCGCACGGGAGGCGGTCGATCCCGATCTCAATCAGTTCGCCGGCAGTCGAACGACCGATCGCATCGTGATCACGGCGGGAAAATTCGGTGTCACCGACATTTTCGACTCCAACCAGTTCGCCCATGACCCACGGCACGACTTCCTGAACTGGGCGATCATCGACACCGGTACGTTTGACTACGCCGCCGACGCCTGGGGCTTCAGCTATGGCGCGGCGGTGGAGTGGTATGTCGGCCGCTGGACGGTGCGGGTAGGGGTCTTCAACCTCTCAACCGTGCCCAACAGCGAATCCCTGGGCGAGGACTTTAGCCAGTTCGAGGCGGTCTCGGAGATCGAGGAGCGCCACAGGCTGTGGGGGCGCGACGGTAAGATCGAGGTGACCGGCTTCATCAACCGGGGCCGGATGGGGCGTTTCAGCGACGCCTTGCGGCTGTCCCAACTGACGCACCAGCCGGCCGACATCGCTGCTGTCCGGCGATATCAGGGCCGCCCAGGCATCGGCTTCAACCTGGAACAGGACATCACCAAGGACCTTGGCGTGTTCGCCCATGGCGGCGTCGCCGATGGCGCGTTCGAAGCCTATGAGTTCAGCGACATCGATCGCACCCTGGCGATCGGCGCATCGCTGAAGGGCGGCCGTTGGGGTCGTGGGTCGGACACGGTCGGCCTGGCTCTGGTCGCCAATGCGATCACCGGTGTCCACCAGGCGTTTCTCAACGCAGGTGGTCTTGGCATTCTGGTGGGAGACGGCAAACTGCCTCACCCAGGGACCGAGGAGATCATCGAAACCTACTATGACGTCCCCGTCCGCAAGTCCGTGCACGTTACGCTTGACTATCAGTTCGTCGACAACCCCGCCTACAATCGCGATCGAGGGCCAGTTTCGATTTTCGCGGCGCGCCTGCACGCGCAGTTCTGAAGAGAGCTCACCAGCGCGCGCTTGTCGTTCCCACCATCACAGTCGATCCGAACATGTCCCAGGCCATCATTTTGGCGGGGAGAGGCGGCAAGGGTTTGGCCGCGGCGGGCCATCCACGCCGGTAGGCTGCGTAGGTCACCGACAAGACGCCCGGCCGGGTGGGCTTGAACGTCAGGACCAGACCGTCCGGCGCGGCTGACCACCGGATGAAGATCGGCGCGCCCGGTACCGTCGCCAGAGTCACCGGACGGCCATTGAGGCGGACCCACGCCGTCGGCGCATCGATCTTCAGCTCGAGATTCAGACTGGTGTCGGCGGACGCGCGGGCGCGCAGGCTGACTGTTCCGTCGGCGTTTCCGCCCGCGGAGATATCCGGTGGGGCGACGGCCACGTTCACCGCCTGCGCCGCCCAGACCTTGTCCTTGAAGCCCGGTATCGCCCGTTCCGCGATGGCGCCGCCATCGGCGCCCAGTACGCCGCGGGTCCAGGGATCGGGCTTGAACGGACTCACCCGCCACGACCGGCCGCCGTCGTGATCGACCACGTAGAGCGGCGTGACCGCCCGGGGATGGCGCGGCGAATAGGGGTCGGTGACGTTCAGCCATAGCGCAACGCCCAGGCCGACGGCCAGGATCGCCGCGCCCGGCGCGAACGCCGCGGGGGTGGCGGCGCGATCCGGCCGGACCCAGGCCAGCGGCCACAGGCAGAACGCCGCCAGCCAGACGATCAGGGCCGGCAGCTCTGGAACATCCAGCCCCTGTAGAAAGCCGTGGAAGAGGTTCCCTAGCCAAGCCAGGGTCACGGCGCTCAGGGCCAGGACAAGGGTCCATTCCGCCGGGCGCCGTTTTTCGCCCGACACGATCAGCGCCGCGCTGGCGGCGCCGGCCGCGAGGGGCCAACCGATGGTGAAGGCGATCGTCGGCGCCCAGATCTGTAAGCCCAGGGTGGCGAGGAAGCCGATCGACAGCAGACCCATCCAGCCGCCAAACACACCCACCGGGCGGCCCAGCAGCAACAGCGCCAGCCCGCCGGCCAACATCCCTTCCACCAGGCCCGGCATGTCGAAGCCGCCGAACGCCGACGACGCCAGACCGATGGCGAGGGCCAGCAACACCCCGACGATCCTGAGGCTGCCTCGCGCGAGGCCGGCCGCGATCAGCATCAGGGCGCCCAATCCCGCCAGGGCCATGGCCACTTCAAAGGTGGGGAATCGCGCCAGCAGCGGGCGGCCGGCCATCCAGCCGAAACCGTAGCCAGTGGCGTACCGCGCCAGATGCAGCGCCGCCGCGGCGCCGACCAGCAACAGGAGCCCGGCGCCGGCCCCGCCCGCCATATCCCACCACGGGACCCGACCGCTCTCCCGGTTCCGCCACGCCGCGACCGCCATCAGCAGAGCAATCCCCCCGAGCAGGATCCAGCCGCCCCATGCCGGATAGGCGAGGGTGAGGTGGCCGACGACCTGGCCATAGACCTCGTCGGGCGTTCGGGCCGGTAGCGCCGAGGCGAAGGCGAGCGCGCGCGCCGTGCTCAGCACCTGTTCGCCGATATGCTGCACCGAACCTTGGTCGAGCGCGGCGACCGTGGAGCTGGGCGAGTGATAGTCGAACTGGCGGCCGATGAAGGCATAGTTCAGACCGGCGATCCCCTTGGCTTTCGGCACTTTGTAGTCGGTGTCGTTGGACAAATGTTTGTAGAGAAACACCGTAAGCGAATTGGCCGCCGGCCGCGGCGCGGTGCGGCGATAGAGGTCGATGGCGCCGCCATTGTTCTGGCCGGTCTCGAACATCGTCGCCCGCCCGCCGCCGCCGCGCGCCTCAAGGTTCATGATGAAGCCCACGTGGCTGGCCATCGGGTCGTCGCGGAAGAACACCGTGGCCCCTAGCAGCCCCGCCTCCTCGCCATCGGTGAACACCACCATCACATCCCTCTCCGGAACCCCCTTGACCTTGATGGCGCGCACGACCTCCAACACCGAGGCGACGCCGGTGATGTCGTCCGCCGCGCCGGGCGAGCCCGGTACGCTGTCGTAGTGGGCCATCAGGGTAAGGGCGGGCAGGCGTGGATCACGACCCGGCAGCACGCCGATGACGTTCTCGACATCACCGCCGACGATCAGGGTCTTTTCGCCAAAGGCGCGCTGGAAATCGCCCTGGCCGCGCTGAATGCGCGGCGACAGCCCCAGGCCGGTCATCCGTCCGATCAGATAGTCGCGCACCCGGGCGTTGGCGGCCGAACCCATCGGATGGGGAGCCAGTGCCATGAAGGCGATGTCCGGCATAGCGCGACCGGCCGCGAACTGGTTGACGGGCGCGGAAACGGGCAGCGGATCTGGCGTGCGCGCGCCCGCGTAGAACAGCAGAAACCCAACGGCCACGCAGGCAACCAGCGCCGCAAGTCTGGCCATCGGTGTCGTCTACTCCGCCGCCAGCGCCACCTTGCGCCGGTAGGTTTTCAACTCCGGCATCACCTGGCTCGCGAAGGTGCGGATGTTCCGCTCCGCATAGGCGTAGTCCATTTCGGCGAAGCTGAAGACGCCGTTGAAGGTGTCGCCGCCGCAGCGGTCCGTGCAGTCGATGATCTTCTGGTAGCACTGCTCGGGCGTTCCCCAGATCTGCAGCGATAGGAAGAACTCCACCATGGCCGCGTCGCCGCCCGGCGCGTTCACCGCCGCCTGGATGGCCCGGTAGCTCTCGTAGCCCTTCATCGACTGCAGGTGTTCGCCGCGCAGTTCGTAGTGTTCGATCACCGTGCGCCAATAGCCGCCGATGTGCCTGACCGCCATTTCGCGGGCGCGGCCCTCGTCTTCGTCACAGATCACCCAGCCGGTGTTGATCGGGGCCGGCGCTTCGGCGCCGTTCACCTCGCGATAGACCCGGCGATAGTCGGCCAGTTCGTTCTCCACCGCTTCCCAAGGCTTCTGCGGAATGATCAGCAGGCCGATGCCCAGCTTGGCCATGATCGCCGAACTCTCCGGCGAGACGGCGGCGGCGTAGGTGCGGCCGCGGAAGCTCTTGAACGGGCGGGGACGGATGTCGCGGCGGACCTGCTTGACCAGTCGGCCATCGAACTCGCAGGTTCCGCTTTCCAGGCCGGCGAGCAACATCTGGGCCGCCTCGGTGAAATACTCGCGGCTGTCTTCCTGGTTGCGCCCGAAGCCCTCGAATTCCACCCGGCCAAGGCCACGCCCCAGGCCCAGGATGAAGCGGCCATCCGACATGTGGTCGAGCATGGACACCTGTTCGGCTACCCGCATCGGATCATGCCAGGGCAGCACTACGACCATCGAGCCCAGCTTGATCGTCTTGGTCCGCCCGGCGAAATAACTCAGATACTGCAGCACGTCCGGGCACATGGTGTAGTCGGTAAAATGGTGCTCGACGCCCCAGATCGACTCGAAGCCAAGCGGTTCGGCCAGGTCGCCGAGGCGCAGTTCGTTAGCCCAGACGGCGCGGTCGTCGACCCCGTCGCGGCGGCCTTGGAAG